>NZ_JBHWIR010000333.1:0-4592 GCF_042731835.1 Kitasatospora sp. NPDC059817
TGCCCCGCCTGCCCGTACGTCGAGAAGGCGCCCGCGTCGTTGTCGCCGACCATCACGATCAGGCCGGGGCCCACGATCGCCAGCAGGGTCTTGAGTCTTGCGGACAGGCCGTGGCGCGGCGTGGTGTCGTCGAGCCGGATGGTGCCGAGCGCACCCCTGATGTCGCCGACGTGGGCGTCGTCGAGCACGGCGGTGCGGCTGGTGGTGGGGACCTTCGGGTCCAGCATCACGTTGGTCATGGCAGGGCCTCCCTGCCCCCTTCCTTGAGGGGGCGACAGGGGGCACGCAGCAGCGATCCTCCCTGCGAGCGCACGGCGTCGGACCGCACGGCGGCGCTGAGCGGCGGCGGCCGTGAGGGCATGACGGAGCGTCAGACGTTGTGCGTCGGGGCGCGGTTGAGCGCATGACGCAGCGTCAGGTGAACGCGCAGGGAAGGTTGTTACCGCGTGCCAGAGGTGATCGAGAGCATGCGGGGGTAGGGGCGACTATGGCCCGGACTATCGCAGTCCATGTCTCTCGCCTCCTCCCGGTCGGGGGTGCACCGTCTGTGCACCGCATCGCGACACGGCAAGGAGCGGACCAGCCCTACGGGACCGGCACACCCCAACTCGTCAGAGCTTTGGCACTCCACGGCGTGTCCAGCCCGGTCGGGCCGGAAGCCACTTCGGATCAACCCTTAGGTCGGGAAGATCTGTCCTAACCCTGGGCGTCTCTCGACGTCGTCGGATCAGTGGCCTGTGTCCGTGAAGAAGCCTCACCGAACGAGGTGCCTTCTTCAAACCTCGTCAAGCATAGACCCTCCCTTTCACCCGGATAGCGGCGTCTCGACCGAACTTCGACAGCTTTGTAGAAGCTTGACCAAACCCACCCCTCGACGTGCACCCCCATCCGGCATATATAGTTCACCGACATATGCAGCTCAACAGCTCACGAGGGGGAAGTGTGTCCCACAGCGATCCGACCCGATCCGCACCCGTCCTGCACCTGGCCAACGTCACCCGGGTGCACGGGCGGGGCGCCGCCGAGGTACACGCCCTGCGCGGCGTCGAACTGGCCGTCCACCCCGGCGAGTTCGTCGCCGTCATGGGCCCGTCCGGCTCCGGAAAGTCCACCCTGCTGACCCTGGCCGGCGGACTCGACGCGCCCAGCGAGGGCGAGATCCTGGTCGAGGGCGTAGCGCTCGGCGGCCTCAGCCGCGGCCGGCTCGCCGACCTTCGGCGGCGCTCCATCGGGTACGTCTTCCAGGACTACAACCTGATCCCCGCCCTCACCGCCGCCGAGAACATCTCGCTCCCCCGCGAACTCGACGGAGTCTCCGGACGCACCGCCCGCCGCGAGGCGCTCGCCGCCCTGGAGGAACTCGGCATCGGGGAACTCGCCGACCGCTTCCCCGACGACATGTCCGGCGGCCAGCAGCAGCGCGTCGCCATCGCCCGCGCGCTGATCGGCGAGCGCCGGCTCGTCCTCGCCGACGAACCGACCGGCGCCCTCGACTCCGCCACCGGCGAGGCCGTGCTCGCCGTGCTGCGCGCCCGCTGCGACGCCGGGGCCGCCGCGATGATGGTCACCCACGAGGCCGCGCACGCCAGTTGGGCGGACCGGGTGGTCCACCTGAAGGACGGCGCGGTCGACTCCGAGAGCCACGGGCGGCGCACCGGCAAGCGCCGGCTGACCACCGAGCCGCTCAGCGCCCCGGCCGACGGCTACGGCCACGCGGCCGACGGGGCCGGGCACTCGACCACCGGCACCGGCCACACGTCCGGCGACTTCGGCCACGCGGCCGGCGGCTTCGGCGAGGTGACCCGATGAGACTCGGCGCCTGGAAGGTCGCCCTGCGCATCGCCCGCCGCGACGCGCTGCGCGCCAAGGGCCGCAGCGCCCTGATCGTCGCCATGATCGCGCTGCCCGTCCTCGGCGTCACCGGCGCAGACGTCGTCCACCGCAGCGGGCAGCTCACCCCGGCCGAACGGGTCGAACGGGTGCTGGGCGGGGCGGACGCCCTGGTCACGTCGCTCGCCCCCGGCCGGACCGTCGAGCAGGCCCCGGTCGCCGAGGACGGCGCCTTCGCGGTCCAGCCCCGCCCCGGGCAGCCGCCCACGGCCGAGCAGCAGAAGGGCGCCGGCACCGACCCCGTCGCCCTGGTCACCGGGCTGCTGCCACCGGGCAGCGTGCTCACCTCCGCCCGGCAGGGCCCGGAGACCGGCGCGACCTCCCCCGAAGGCCTGGTCCGCGCCCTCACCACCGAGGCCGACCTCGCCGACCCGCTCTGGCACGGCCGGCTCGACCTGGTCGACGGCCACGCCCCGGGCAGCCCGCGCGAACTGGCCGCCACCCGGGCCTTCCTCGACAACTCCGGGCTGGCCGTCGGCGGCACCACCACCTTTCCCGGCCTGGAGCGGACCACCTTCACCATCACCGGCGTCGTCGAGCACCCGGACGACCTCCGCCGGGTCGAACTCGTCGCCCAGCCGGGCGCGTTGCTGAGCCAGCTCGCCGCCGCCACGCCTCCCGGCAGCCCGGCCGCGGCAGCGCCGGAGCCCGAACGCGGCGCCTGGCTGGTCCGGCTCCCCGCCGGGGCCACCCTCGACTGGGCCAAGGTCCAGGAGTTCAACGCCCACGGCTACACCCTCACCGCCCGCTCGGTCGCGCTCGCCCCGCCGCCGCGCGCCGCCGTCCCCTACTACCGGGACGCCTACCGCTCCTTCGGCCCCTCCGCCGACGACAACACCAAGGTCGTGGTGGCCACCGTCACCGGCATGGGCCTGCTGGAGGTCGCCCTGCTCGCCGGCCCCGCCTTCGCGGTCGGCGCCCGCCGCTCCCGCCGCCAGCTCGCGCTGCTCGGCGCCGCCGGCGGCCGGCGGACGCACGTCGGCGCGGTGGTGCTCGGCGGCGCCCTCGTCCTCGGCACGGCCGGGGCCGTGGTCGGCGTGGTCCTCGGCGGCGGCCTCGTCGCCGGGCTGCGCCCGTGGATCGAACGGGCCGGCGGCGCCCGCTTCGGGCACTTCGCCCTGCCGCCACTGGACCTGCTCGCGATCGGCGGGATCGGCCTGCTCACGGCGCTCCTCGCGGCCGCGCTGCCCGCCCGGCAGGCCGCCCGCAGCAGCGTCACCGCCGGACTCACCGGCCGGGACACCGTCCAGGCCCCGAACCGCTGGGTCACCGTGCTCGGTGTGCTGCTGCTCGCCGCCGGCGCCGCCCTGGCCCTGTACGGCGCGAGCGCGGTGCAACACGGCGGCGTGCCCGTCGTCAGCACCTACGACACCCGCACGCTGACCGTGCTCGGCGGCTCCGTCATCGCCGAACTCGGCCTGCTCGCCTGCACCCCCGCACTCGTCGCCCTGCTCGGCCGGCTCGCCAAGCGGCTGCCGCTCGGCCCCCGACTCGCCCTGCGCGACTCCGCCCGGCACCGCTCGCGCACCGCGCCGGCCGTCGCCGCCGTGATGGCCGCCGTGGCCGGGGCCGTCGCCATCGGCGTCTACAGCACCAGCACCGACGCCGAGAACCGCCGCGACTACCGGCCGCAGGCCCCGTACGGCGCCGTGCAGCTCCTCTCCACCGCCGACGGACCGCAACTCGACGGCCTGCGCGCCGAGGTGGGCAAGCAGCTGACCGACCTGGGGCCGCGCGCCGACCTCGGCGAGGCGGTGTACCAGTTCTGTGCCAACTGCTCCAGCACCGTCCAGCTCAAGGGCACCGTGAACTGGCGCACCGCGTCCGGCCCGCCGCACCTGGCCGCCGGGGACGCCGCCATGCTCCGCACCCAGTTCGGCATCCACGACCCGGCCGCCGAACAGGCCCTGGCCGCCGGGAAGATCCTGGTCTTCGACCGCGCCTTCCTCGCCGGCGACGGCCGGGCGGTGCTCCAACTGCGCGGCAGCTCCGGAGCGCCGCTCCAGCCCGGCGAGGTCCCCAAGCCCGACCTCCAGGAAATCCCGGCCGACGCCGTCCTGGTCGAGAACCCGAACGCCGCCCGCTTCGCCCAGGGCCTGATCCTGCCCTCGGCGCTGCCCAAGCTCCTGCCCGGGCTCGCCGCGAGGCCCACCGGCGCGATCTGGGTGCCCGCCACCCCGCCCGACCGCAAGGCCCAGCAGCGTGCCGAGGCCTCCGTGGTCCGGCTCGACCGGGCCGCCCAGCTGGAGGTCGAGCGCGGCTTCCAGCCCCGCGGCGACGCCCTCACCCTGGCCCTCAGCGGCTTCGCCGGGCTGGTCGTCCTCGGCGCCGCCGGCATCGCCACCGGCCTGGCCGCCGCCGACTCCCGCCAGGACCAGGCCACCCTGGCCGCCGTCGGCGCACCACCGCGGATCCGCCGCACCATGGCGGGGCTGCAGTGCGCGATGATCGCCCTGCTCGGGGCGCTGCTCGGGGCGGTCAACGGCTTCGTCCCCGCGGTGGGCCTGCTGAAGTCCCGGGCTAGCGGGTTCGGCGGCCACCCGGCCCTGATCACCGCCCCCTGGGGCCAGCTGCTGCTGGTCGTCCTGGTGCTCCCGGTGCTGGCGGGGCTGCTCGCCGCCCTGCTGACCCGCTCCCGCATCCCGATGGGGCGGCGGCTGTCCTGATCCCCGGCGCACGCCGAAGCCCGCCCTCCGAAATGG
>NZ_JBHWIR010000334.1:0-4565 GCF_042731835.1 Kitasatospora sp. NPDC059817
CCGGCGTTTCGTCCTACGCCGGTGCGGCGAGCCCCAGCGCCTGGCGGTACCAGGGGGCGGCGGCGGGCAGCCGGGCGAGGGGGCCGGGGCCGGGCGGACAGGCGGCGAGGCGCCAGACGTCGTCCCCCCGGTACCAGTGGTCGCGGGCGATCAGGGAGAACTGCCGCTCGGAGACGCGGCCCGGGGTGGCGGCGAGCAGACGCCGGCATTCGTCCCACGAGGCGCCCGGGCCGTCCGGGCCATCCGCGCCGGGCAGCGCGGGCAGCAGGCCGAGGCCGGCCAGGGCGGCGAGCAGGTCGCCGGCCCGGACGGGGTCGGGATGGCTCGCGTGCTGGACGCCGGGCGGGACGGCGTGGTCGTCCAGGGCGAGCGCGGCGATCAGCCGGGCCAGGTCGGCGCGGTCCACCACGGAGAGCCTGGCGTTCCCGCTCGCCCAGGGCACCGGCACCCGGCGGACCAGTTCAGCCAGCGCGGGCACCACCCAGCGGTCGCCCGTCCCGGTCACCAGGCCGGGCCGCAGCACGACGGCGCCGGCCGCCAGCGCGACGCGTTCGCCGAGCAGCCTGGTCCGGCTGGCCTCGGAGACCGGGGCGGCCGGCACCTCGTCGACCCCGATGCCGGAGTGCGGGCCCTCGCCGTACACCGCGGTCGTCGACAGGTGGACGATCCGGCGCACCCCGGCCCGGGTCGCGGCGGCCGTCACCGCCTCGGTGCCGCGCACGTTCACCGCCGCGCACTCCTCGGCGCCGCCGGAGACCCGGGAGGCCAGGTGGAGCAGGACGTCGGCACCCTCGCAGAGCGCGGCCAGCGCCGCCCCGTCGGCGAGGTCGCCCGGCACCCAGACGGCCGGGCCGCGCCCGTCCGGCACGTCGCGGGCCAGCGCGCGCACCCGCGCGCCGCGGGCGGTCAGGGCGGCCAGCACCGCGGAGCCTATGAAGCCGGTCGCCCCGGTCAGCGCGACCGTGGTGCGCTCCGGGTGCCGCCGTCCCGCCGCCATGCCGCACCCCTCGCCGTCCCACCGTGTCGCCGTCTCGGCGCGTCCCGTGTCGCCGTATCGGCGTGTCGCCGTCGACCGGCCGGTCAGTCTATCCAGCCGCCACCCGCCCGGCGGCCACCCGTACGGAGGGGGCGGGGCACGGCCCGAGGTAAGGCCCACCTAGGCTGTAGGCCAAGCAAAACGGGCGAACCGGACCCCCTCCAGGGGCCACCAGGACGGAAAGCAGGGCCCCCCGATGGGCGACGGAATGTCAGGCATGCACCACCACGGCGGGATGACCCAGCTAGGCCCGTTCACCTTGTCCAACGTCTGGACCTGGTCCCCCGACTGGGTGTTCCTGCTGGGCGGCCTGGCCGCCCTGGCGCTGTACGCGGCGGGCGTGGTCCGGCTCCACCGGCGCGGCGACCGCTGGCCGGTCGGCCGGATGGTCGGCTGGGCGGCCGGTGTCGGCAGCCTGATCCTGGTCACCTGCACCGGGCTGAACGACTACGGCATGGTGCTGTTCAGCGCGCACATGATCCAGCACATGGTGCTGTCCATGCTGACGCCGATCCTGCTGCTGCTGGGCGCCCCGATCACGCTGGCGCTGCGCGCGCTGCGGCCGGCCGGCCGGGGCCGCCCGCGCGGGCCGCGCGAGCTGCTGGTGGCGCTGCTGCACAGCCGCTACGTCCGGGTGATCTCGCACCCGGCCTTCACCATTCCGATGTTCATCGCGAGCCTGTACGGGGTCTACTTCACCCCGTTGTTCGACTTCCTGATGCAGTACCGCGCCGGGCACATCTTCATGATGGTGCACTTCCTCCTCACCGGTCTGACCTTCTTCTGGCCGATCATGGGCGTGGACCCGGGCCCGCACCGCCCCAGCCATGTGATGCGGATCATCGAGCTGTTCATGGGCATGCCGTTCCACGCCTTCTTCGGCGTGGCCGTGATGATGGCCAGCCACCCGCTGGTCACCACCTTCACCGTGGAGGGCTCGCCGCCGGGCACCGACCTCCTGGAGGACCAGAAGCTGGCCGGCGGCATCACCTGGGCGTTCGGCGAGATCCCGACCGCGATCGTGCTGATCGCGCTGGTGTACCAGTGGATGCGTTCCGAACAGCGGCAGGCCCGCCGCAGCGACCGCGCCGAGGAACGCAGCGGCGACGCCGAGCTGGAGGCGTACAACGCCTACCTGGCCTCGCTGCACAAGCGCGGCCCGGGCCCGGCGGCCCCCGCCGCCCCGGCCTCCCCCGCTGCCGCTGTCACCCCCGCCACCCCGGCGGCCGACGCCGGCTGAGCCCGCCGCCGCCTGCACCACGGAACCCCCGTCCCCTGGAAACCGCCCAGTGGAACGGGGGTTCCGCCGTATACGTTCGGACGGTATGCACGCTCTGCTGATCGTCGCCGTCCTGCTCGGCGGGTACGTCCTGCTCTGGCTGCTCGGCTTCCTCGGCTGCGCGCTGCGGCAGGGGCGCCGCCCCGCCCCCGTCGGGGCGGACTACCTGGTGGTCCTCGGCGCCGCCCTGGACGGCTGCGAGCCCGCCCCGCCGCTGGCGGCCCGGCTGGACGCCGCGCTGGAACGTTTCGCCGCCGAGGAGGCCGCCGGGCACGCGCCGCTGCTCCTGGTCACCGGCGGGAAGGGCCCGCACGAGGAGTGCACCGAGGCCGCCGCGATGGCCCGCTACCTGACCGCCCGGGGCGTCCCGGCCGACCGGATCCGGCGCGAGGAACGGGCCGTGAACACCGTCGAGAACCTGCGTTTCAGCGCGGCGCTGATGGCCGCCGAACGGCCCGGCTACCGGTGCACGGTCGTCACCAGCGGCTTCCACACCGCCCGCACCGCACTCGCCGCCCGCCGGGCCGGCGCCCCCGGCCGGGTGGTCGGCGCGGACGGACTGCTCGCCCACGGCCCGTACGCACTGCTGCGGGAGGCGGTCGGCACGGCACTCGCGTACCCGCGCGCCAACGCCGCCGCCCTCCTGCTGCTCACGGGCACCGGAGCCCTCCTCGGCTAGGGCCCGGGGCTGCTACTGGAGCCTCCACTGCTGGTTCCAGCCGCTGTTGCAGGTCCAGACGCCCAGGGCCTTGGCGTCCTCGTCGTAGGTCAGGCAGTCCTGGTCGGTGATCCGGATCCGGTACTGGCCGTCGCCCTGGGAGACGAGCTGCCACTTCTGCTCGTCGGCGCCGGTCCACGGCTTGGCGTCGGCGACGTAGCCCTTGGTGTTCTCGGTCAGCGCGAGGCCGGACACGGCGCTGGTGATCTTGTAGCGGCCGTTGCCCAGCGCGGTGAACTGCCAGCCGGTGTTCTTGGGGCCGCTGGTGCCGGCGAGGATCGAGGGGCCGGAGGCGGCCCCGGTGGCCACCGGGCCCCGGCCGGTCTTCACCTTCGGGTACAGCAGCCCGGTCACGGCGTCACCACCGCCGCCGCCCTGGTGCGCGGGCACGCCGGGAGTGGCGGTCCCGCCGGTGCCCACGCCCGGCACCGTACCGGGCTTGGCCGGGACACCCGGGGTGGCGGTGCCGCCCGTGCCGACGCCCGGCACCGTACCGGGCTTGGCCGGGACACCCGGGGTGGCAGTCCCACCGGTGCCGACGCCCGGCACCGTGCCGGGGATGCCGGGGGTGACGGGAACGCCCGGGGTGCCGGGGGTCCCCGCGATGTCGGCCGGGATCTCGCGGGCCGGGAAGTGGATGATCCGCTTGCTGTCGTAGCAGCGGATCAGCACGCAGGACCGGGAGGTGGTCACGGTCCGGTCCGAGTCGCTGCCGACGAAGGCCCAGTTCCCGTAGCCGCCGTCGCCCTTGTTGGTGAAGGTCGACTCGCCCGCGAAGACCCAGATCCGGAAGTCGTCGTAGCCGGTCGGGCCGCCCTCGCTGTCGTGGTGCTCCAGCTTGACGGTCTGGTCGATCAGCACCCCGCGCATGTCCGCCTCGTAGACGTTGCGGAACCAGAGGGTGTCGTACAGGTCGGTGCCGTCGTACTTGAACACCATCACGTTGAACCCCGGTGCGGCGGCGCTCAGTTGGCCGGCCATCCCCTGGGTGAACGCCGCGTTGTCGGCCTGCGCGGTGAGGGCCGCGCTGCGGAAGCCCCCGATCATGGCGCCGATGGAACTGATCAGCGCGCTGTAGCAGTTGCCGTTGCCGATGTTGGCGGGCCCGCCGACGCCCGGCTCGATGCCCGGACAGTCGGTCGCCGCCGAGGCCTGCTGCGGCACGGCCATCAGGCCGGTCGAGGCCAGGGCCGCCAACAGGGTGCCGGCGACGGCCCGTTGGGTGGCCCTGGTCGTCCGGCGGGAGGAAGCGCGCATGCTGAAGTGCCCCGATCATTCGGCGAGGTGGCGTCCGCCTGCGGATCCGCAGCGGAGAACGGTCCTCCGGATGTTAGGGCCGCTCACCGGCACCACCCGTGATCTTGACGGCTCCCTGACGAACCGTTGATGATCTTCCTCCGCACTGGCGCCGCAGCGCCGCGGAGGCCGCCCGGAAAGCCGGGAGGGGGGCGGGGGCGGGCGCGGCGCCGCGCGCCCCCCCCGGGGGGGGGTCCGCCCGGGATATTCGTGGGTTGGGGGGGGGCCGGGGTGTT
>NZ_JBHWIR010000335.1:0-1157 GCF_042731835.1 Kitasatospora sp. NPDC059817
TCTTGCCCCCCGCGGGGCCGCGGGGCCGCGGGGGGCGGGGGGGGTGGACGCGCCGGTGGTGCTCGGCGGCCCGGTGGAAGAACTGCGGCCGCTCGGCGCGGGTGACGCACCCGGCCAGGTCGAAGACGAACAGGTAGTGCCGGATCATCCGGACGAACAGCGCGTCCCGCACCGCGTACAGGTGCGGCTGGTCCTCCAGCAGCGCGAAGCTGCGCTCGTACTGGTCGAAGAGGTCGAACACGCCGCTGCCCGGGGAGCCGGTGGGGTGGACGGTCTCCCGGCGGCGCAGCTGCACGCACTCGCGCGCCAGCGCGGCGACCCGGCGGGCGCCGAGCAGTGCCGCGTGCACCACCGGGATCTCCTCGTACCGGCCGTCGGGGAAGGCCAGCCGCAGCTCCTCCCAGTGGCCGCGGCGGATCAGCCGGTCCCAGACCAGCGGCGGCGCGCCGAACAGGGCGGGCTGGTCGAAGGGCTCGAACACCTCGGGGCCGGCTTCGGCGAGCAGCGACTCCGCTCCGCCCGGCCAGTCCCGGTCGTTGTGCCGGCGGGAGTGGCCGAACAGCAGCAGGTCCACCGGGCCGGTCTGCCCGAGCCGGTCGGCGAGGGTCTGCAACGCGTCCTGGGGCAGCTGGTGGTCGGCGTCCAGGAACAGCAGGTACTCGCCGGCGGCCCGCGCCGCCCCCGCGTTCCGGCTCACCCCGACCCCGACCGCCGCGTTGAGGTGCAGGACCGACAGCCGCGGGTGCCGGGCCGCGTACGCGTCGGCGAGCTCGCCCGCGGCGTCGGGGGAGCGGTCGGCGACCACGATCACCTCGACGTCCTGGAGGGACTGTGAGAGCAGCGAGTCCAGGCAGTCCGCGAGCTGTTTGTGCTGGTCGTAGGCGGGGAGTACGACGCTGATGAGGGGTGAGGGCATGACGCCGGAGCGTAAGAGGACGCGCTGACCGTGGCAAAGCCCTGACGGTGCGTAATACCGAGCAATCCCCGCCAAATCATACGACCGTACGCCATATCTTCACGCGGCCTGCCGGACGCGTCCACGACAGCCGGAACGCGCCGGGGGCCCGCGGCCGGGGGGGGGGGGGGGGCCGGGGGGGGGGGGGCGCGGGCGGCCCGGGGGTTTTTTACGGTGGGGTTTTGGGCAAAACCGAGCGCGC
>NZ_JBHWIR010000335.1:1167-4561 GCF_042731835.1 Kitasatospora sp. NPDC059817
TACTTGCCCCGCGGCCGCCGCCCGCGCCCCCCCCCCCCCCCCCGCGCGGGGGGGGGCCGGCGGGGGGGGGGGGGGGGGGCCCCGGGGTGCGTCGAGGCTCGGCAGCCTCGGTTTAGTACCAGTGGTGGTTCTGCCAGAACGACCAGGCGGCGCAGGGGCTGCCGTAGCGGGAGTTCATGTAGTCCAGGCCCCACTTGATCTGGGTGGCCGGGTTGGTGCGCCAGTCGGAGCCGGCCGAGGCCATCTTGCTGCCGGGCAGCGCCTGGACCAGGCCGTACGCGCCGGAGGAGGCGTTGACGGCGAGATGGTTCCAGCTGCTCTCGCGGGACACGATGTTGCTGAAGCACTGGAGCTGGCCGGCCGGGACGAGCTGCGCGGCGATCTGCTGCGGGCTGCCGGTGAGGGTCGGGGCGCTGGTGAGGTCCTGGCGCGCCTGGGAGCGGGAGGCGGCGGCGTCCGCGTCGGCCTTGGCCTTGGCGTCCGCCTGGGCCTTCGCGTCGGCCTCGGCCTGCGCCTGGGCGGCGGACTCCGCCTCGGCCTGGGCCTGCGCCTGGGCCTGGGCCTCCTGAGCGGCCTGGTCGGCGGCGGCAGCAGCAGCGGTGTCAGCCTGGGCCTGGTCGGCGGCCGCCTTGCCGTCCACCGTGACGGCGGCCGCAGGGGCGGCGGCCTCGGTGGTGTTCCCGGCCTGCGGGAGGGCGAGGGCGGCGGTGGCGGCGCTCGCGACGACGAGGGTGGCGATGCCGGTGATCAGGGAGTTGCGGCGGGCATGGCTGAGCTGCATGAAGCGGACAATCCTTTTCCGTCGGGGGCCGTGCCGGTGGCACCGGGTGCGGGGCATCGCACGGGCGCCCGGGTGGGCGGGGCCCGCGCGGCCGTCCGGGACGGCCGTGGCGCCCCGGCGGAAGTGGCGGGGCGGGTCGGCTGCGCGGCGGAGGGGGCCGGCTGCGCTGCCTGGCGACGGGCCATTCTTCGCAGGGCCGGGGACGGGTGGCAAAGGCGGGTGCCACTACGGCGGGTAGTAGCCGCAGGGTGGCTGCGGCGAGACGCGGTGATGGGTTTGGGGGAATTTGTCCGACTTGCGTATTTGTAGGTCGAAGGTCGGTGGCGCGAGCGGAATGCGTGGGTGTGAGGTGCGGTGGCCTGCGTTCTTCGAGGTGTTCCGGGCAGCCCGACGCGGGACGGGAGCCCGTGCCGGGGGGTCGGCCGGCGCCCGGGCCGTAGCCGTCCACTATCGGGGGCAGTAGACGGCGAACCCCGTGTGGGCGGCCTCACACCTCCGGCCGGCCGGGATCGGCGCAGGGTGACCGGCCGGTCACCGCTTCAGGAGGTCGCGTACGGGTTCCCGGTGGCGGGCCGGGAGGCCGGCTCCGCCGCCGATTCCGGCTCCTGCTCGTCCGCCGGGGCCGCGTCGCGGACCGGGTCGAGGGCGAGGTCGAGGGCCAGGTCCCGGGCCAGCAGGGTGGCGCCCGCGACGGCCCCCGGCATGGCGAGCACCGTCACCAGAGGAACCAGGAACGCCAGGATCAGCGGCGTGCCGAAGCCCAGCGCCAGCCCGAGCCGGGCGCGCAGCAGCCGGATCCGCTCACGCTGCGGCACCCCGCGCCGCTGGAGGGCGACGGCGACGAGCTCGACGGTCAGGAAGAAGCCGGACACCAGGAAGCCCAGCGCCGGCACCACCGTCTGCCCGATCACCGGGATGAAGCCGCAGGCGAACAGCACCACGCCGAACGCGGCCACCCGCACCAGGACGGAGACGCTGTCCCGTACCGCGATCACCAGTTCGCGCCACAGCGGCGACTCCGGCGGGGTGGGCGCACCGCCCTCGGTCTCGTCGACCTTCGCGGACAGCGCCTCGTAGAAGGGCTGACCGACCAGCAGCGTGACGGCGGTGAAGGTGAGCAGCGAGAGCAGCAGGCCGCCGCCGAAGGCGATCGCGGCGAGCGCGTCGCGCAGCAGGCCCTGCCAGGGCGAGCTCCAGTGGTCGGCGAACGGGGTGGCCCAGTCGGCGAGGTCCTTCGACCAGCCGCCGAGGAAGACGAGCGCGACGGCGTACCCGGCCAGGGTGAGCAGTGCGGGCAGCATGCCGAAGCCCCACCAGCGGCCGTGCCGACCCACCCACTTCTGGCCCCCGACCAGGTACTTCATCCCCGCCACAAGATCTCGCATGGGCGATCACCTTAGGGCATGTCTGACAATTCCCGCCGGGCGTGCGGCGTCTGGGCACGCACCTCGCCGCGTTGTCGTCGGTCGCCGATGGCCCCCAGCCTCCGGCCGGGAGGTGCCCCCACCGCATGGACTCCCTCCTCCGCCTTGCGATGCACGCACCCCAACGCCGCACGCCGATCCGACGCGAATTGTCAGACATGCCCTGGCTTCCCCGTCCGGAACCCCGCATTGCCGTGTTCCTGCCAGTTTCGACCGGCAGGGTCGGGCCCCTCCTGTCGAGACGCCTTCGGGGCCACCCTCGGTGCTCCCCGACCTGTCAGTGGAGGAGTCTGATGAAGCGTCAATTCGGCAGATTCATCGTGTTGTTGGCCGCACTGGTGCTCGGCACCGGCGCGCTGGTGCTGCCCGCCGCCGCCTCGCCCGCACCCTCGGCGCCGTCGCCGGGCGTGGTCGGCGGCACGCGGGCGGCGCAGGGCGAGTTCCCGTTCGTGGTGCGGCTCTCGATGGGCTGCGGCGGCGCGCTCTACACCCCGCAGATCGTGCTCACCGCCGCCCACTGCGTCAACGGCACCGGTGCCGACACCAGCATCACCGCGACCGCCGGCGCGGTCGACCTGCGCAGCGGCAGCGCGGTCAAGGTCCGCTCGACGTACGTGTACCAGGCGCCCGGCTTCTCCGGTGCGGAGAGCGGCGACGACTGGGCGCTGATCAAGCTGGCCTCGCCGGTCGGCGGCAGCCAGGTGAGCACGCTGCCGACCACCGACTCCACCGCCTACGACAGCGGCACCTTCACCATCATGGGCTGGGGCGCCGCGACCGAGGGCGGCGCGCAGCAGCGCTACCTGCTCAAGGCCACCGTGCCGTTCGTCGACGACGCCGCCTGCGCCAACGCCTACCCGGGCCTGAACAGCGCGGCCTCGCTCTGCGCGGGCTACGTCGACCAGGGCGGCGTCGACACCTGCCAGGGCGACTCCGGCGGGCCGATGGTCCACCGGGACGCGGCCGGCCGCTGGGTCCAGGTCGGCATCGTCAGCTGGGGCAACGGCTGCGCCCGGCCCGGCTACCCGGGCGTCTACACCAAGGTCAGCACCTACGCGGCCGACATCGCCTCGGCGGCGGCCGGGCTCTGACGCCGACCGCCGAAGAACCGAAGAGCCGGAGCGCCCGGAGAATCCCCACCGGGGGCTCCGGGGCGTCCGCCGTCCGCCGTCACCGGTCAGCGGTCAGC
>NZ_JBHWIR010000336.1:0-4536 GCF_042731835.1 Kitasatospora sp. NPDC059817
GAGGAAGCGCTCGTACGCGTTGAGGAAGCGCCGCATCTCCTTGCCGCGGGGCGGTGGGGGCGGCGGGGGCGGGGCCCCCCCCCGCGCTGCCCGCCGCGGACGGGGCCGGTGTTCCGAACGGAACACCGGCCCCTTCGCCGTACCCGGGGCGGGTTACAGCGGCAGGCCGCTGATGCTGCCGCCGTTCACGCCGCCCAGCAGGCCGCCGATCGGGCCGAGCGCGCCGGTGAGGCCGGACAGCGGGTTGTTCGGGCCGAGGTCGGCGCCGCCGAGGCGGTTGGCCGAGCCGTGCTCGGCCAGGCCCAGGACGTCGGTGGCGGGCAGGGCGGGCAGCGCGCGTGCGACGGAGCCGAGCGGCAGCGCGTCGGTGACGGCGTTGGTGCCGGGGACGGCGCCGGCGAGCTTGTCGGCGCCGGGCAGGCCCTTGGCGATGGAGCCGGTCTGGGCGAGCCCGCCGACCGGGCTGGCCGCGGCGCTGCGGGTGCCGACGCCCTTGCCGGTGACGGCCTCGCCGAGCTTGCCGGCCAGTGCGGAGGCGACCTTCGGGGTGACGGCGGAGAGCTGGCCGGTGGTGGCGGCGGTCTGGTCGACCGGGGCGGTCAGCGAGCTGGCCTTCTCGTTCGCCTCGGGGAGCTGGTGGGCGACGATGTTGCCGGCGGCGTCGGCGGAGGCCGGTACGCCCGCGGCGACGGTGGCGGCGCCGGTGCTGCCGGCGGCCTGGCCCAGCTGGTGGGTGGTGTGCTGGAGGGTGGAACCGGTGTCGGTGTTGGTCAGCTGGCCCAGCGGCGCGACCAGGTCGCTCTTGGGCAGCAGGGCGTCGCCGCCCAGGGCGGACGCGGAGCCGGCCGCGACCAGCGGGGTCGCGCCGGCCGCCACGAGCAGCGCGGCGCTGGCGATCCGTCGCGTGAGGGGGTGAGACATGGGGCTCCTCGGAGGGTCTGGGTCCGTCACGTCCGCCGGGCGGACTGACGGTGTTACCGCTTGAGGAGCCAGAAGGTTTCGGCCTGGATCAGGAAAGTGCCTGACCGACCATCGGATCGTAGGACCGGCGTGACGGTGCCTGGCGGGCCCGTACGGCCCCCGTGGACCCGGCCCCGGGCAAGGGGAGTGACGGTTCTCCAGCGGGGCCGCCACGGCGGGCTCCCGGTCCACCGCGGTTGACCGGGTTCACCCGTCCGGCGGCCACCCGAACGTCGGTTCGTCAGCCCTTGTCGGACGTGGCGAGGGTGACCTGAACGAGCTTGGTCGACGTCCCGGAGGTCTGCGACTGCCAGCCGTCCTCCGACTTGGCCTTGCGCCAGATCTTCCCGTCGTAGGCGACCGTCGCGATGCCCAGCTGCTGGGCCTGGGCGACCGCCCAGTGGGCGACCTCCCAGCCGCTCGCCCGCTCGGCGGTGATCCCGCCGTCGGCTCCGTCGGCCGAGGAGGTCAGCGCGGCGGCGGACGGGTCCGGGGTGAGCGAGACCGCGTTCTCGGCGCCCTTGATGGTCGAGGCGTACCCGGTGGCCGGGGTCACGGTGCGGCCGAACTCGCGGCGCACCCGGTCGGACAGCACCTGGGCCCGGTCCGCGGCGGTGGGCTGGGAGGCGGCCGGGGAGACGGAGGCACTCGCCGTGGGGGAGGACGAGTCGGCCGGATCCGGCTTGGCGTAATCGCGCACCACGCAGGAGAACGAACCGGGCTCCCGGCCGGCCAGCGCCGAGGTGAGCAGCGTCGCCTTGGTCTCGTGCTTGGCGTACGCCTGCGGGTAGCCGCTCTTCTGCACGGCCTGGGCCGCGTCGGTCAGCGGCAGCCGGGTGTAGCCGGGCACCTTGACCAGGCCGTCCAGGAACTTGTTGGTCGCGTAGACCGGGTCCCCGATCTGCTGCGCCGTGCCCCAGCCCATCGAGGGCCGCTGCTGGAAGAGGCCGATCGAGTCCCGGTCGCCGCCCGCGAGGTTGCGCAGCTTGGACTCCTGCATCGCGGTGGCCAGCGAGATCGCCGTCGCCCGGTCCGGCAGCCCGCGCGAGCGCGCCACCGCGGCGATCGTCGCGGCGTTGGCCGCCTGCGGGAGCTCCAGCGTGCCGCTGCCGGCCGCGGTCTTCACGGTGCAGCCCTCGGGCTCGCCCTGCTTGAAGCCGAACCACCAGATGCCGACCACGGCCAGTCCCGCGACCAGCGCGAGGCCGAGCAGGCCGACGATCACGAGCAACAGCGCGCGCAGTGGACCGCGGCGGGGGGGCGCCAACTCCTCGCCCAGCTCCTCGCCGCTCTTTCTCCTGGCCACCGTCGCCCCTCTCGCGCCTTGCTTCTTGATCCGACACCGTACCCACTCGGACGGGTGTGCGGCGCCACCCGGTTGCGGTTACCCGCCCGCTCGCTCCGGGGCGGGCCGCCGCGCCCCGCGTCACGCAAGCGCCACGCCGGGCGCACACCCCGCGGACTAGGCTGGCGCCATGAGCAGCCCGAACCCGACGCCCCTGGACCTCACCCTCGACGGCGGCGCGCTGACCGCCCGGCTCGTCGACTTCCCGTCGGTGAGCGGCGACGAGCAGGCGCTCGCCGACGCCGTGGAGACCGCGCTGCGCGGCTACCCGCACCTGACCGTGGACCGGTACGGCAACAACGTGGTCGCCCGCACCACCCTCGGCCGCCCCGAGCGCGTCCTGCTCGCCGGCCACCTGGACACCGTGCCGATCGCCGACAACGTGCCCTCCCACGTCGAGGGGGACCTGCTCTACGGCTGCGGCACCTCGGACATGAAGTCCGGCGTCGCCGTCCAGCTGCGGCTCGCCGCCACCCTGCCCGAGCCCAACCGCGACCTCACCTTCGTGTTCTACGACTGCGAGGAGGTGGAGGCCCACCGCAACGGCCTCGGCCACCTCGCCAGGGAGCGCCCGGACTGGCTGGCCGCCGACTTCGCGGTGCTGATGGAGCCGAGCGGCGCGGTCGTCGAGGGTGGCTGCCAGGGCACCCTGCGGGCGCAGATCCGGCTCACCGGTGTGCGCGCGCACTCGGCCCGCAGCTGGCTCGGCGACAACGCCATCCACCACGCCGCCGAGGTGCTCACCCGGCTCGCGGACTACCGGCCGCGCCGGGTGGAGATCGACGGACTGGAGTACCGGGAGGGCCTGAACGCCGTCCGGATCGACGGCGGCGTGGCCGGCAACGTCATCCCGGACGAGTGCGTCGTGACGGTCAACTTCCGCTACGCGCCGGACCGCAGCGAGGCGGAGGCGGAGAAGCACGTGCGCGAGGTCTTCGACGGCTTCGAGCTGACCGTCACCGACTTCGCCCCGGGCGCGCTGCCCGGGCTCGCCCAGCCGGCCGCCCAGGCCTTCCTGGAGGCCACCGGCGGCCAGGCCCGGGCCAAGTTCGGCTGGACCGACGTCGCCCGGTTCAGCGCGCTGGGCGTCCCGGCGGTCAACTACGGCCCCGGTGACCCGAACCTCGCGCACAAGCGGGAGGAGCACTGCTCGCTGAGCGCCATCGCGGAGACCGAGGACCGGCTGAGGACCTGGCTGACCAGCTGAGGTGCCGCTCCGATGATCGGCCGGTCCGACCGGCCGATCATCGGCTGAGCGCCATCTTCCGGTCGCCCAACCGACCTTCCCCTGTTGCCTGAAAACCGGGATCACCGGACGTAGGGTTTCGTCATGACAGGCACAGGAGACGAGAAGCACTACGGACACGGCCCCGAGCAGGTCGGCGTGCCGCGGAAGAAGAAGGCCTGGCCCGAGAAGCAGAAGGGCCCGGTGCTGGTGCGCCGGGACCAGGTCGGCACGAGCACCACGGACCAGCGGCTGCTGGACACCACCGGCCCGACCGACTGGCTGCACACCGATCCGTGGCGGGTGCTGCGGATCACCTCCGAGTTCGTCGAGGGCTTCGGCGCCCTCGCCGAACTCCCGCCCGCGATCAGCGTCTTCGGCTCCGCCCGGACCCCGGCCGACTCGCCCGAGTACGAGGCCGGCGTGGCCATCGGCCGGGCCCTCGCCGAGGCCGGCTACGCGGTGATCACCGGCGGCGGCCCGGGTGCCATGGAGGCCGCCAACCGCGGCGCCTCCGAGGCCGGCGGCCTCAGCGTCGGCCTCGGCATCGAGCTGCCCTTCGAGCAGGGCCTCAACGAGTTCGTCGACCTCGGGCTGAACTTCCGTTACTTCTTCGTCCGCAAGACGATGTTCGTGAAGTACTCCCAGGGCTTCGTGGTCCTGCCCGGCGGGCTCGGCACGCTGGACGAGCTGTTCGAGGCGCTCACCCTGGTGCAGACGAAGAAGGTCACCCGCTTCCCGGTGATCCTCTTCGGCAGCGCGTACTGGGGCGGCCTCTACGAGTGGCTGAAGAGCACCCTGGTCGCGCAGGGCAAGGCGGCCCCGCACGACCTGGAGCTGTTCCACATCACCGACGAGATCGACGAGGTCATGAAGATCCTCGCCGACACCCGCCGGCCGACCAACCAGATCTAGGGCCAATGCCAGTGACTTTGGTGTGTCTGTCTCGTTGGTTGTGGTGTGGCGAGGGTGGGGCAGGTCAAGTCGTGTGCGGGTGAGCGGTTGT
>NZ_JBHWIR010000337.1:0-4491 GCF_042731835.1 Kitasatospora sp. NPDC059817
CGGAAGAAGCCCTCGACTGCGCAGGCGGCCTCTACCTCAGCGGACTGGATATCTGATCAACACCCCTCCACGAACTTCCGCGGAGCAGCACTAGCTCGGCGACCGGATCCCCCAGTGGCCCAAGTGCGGCGCCGTGGCCCAGGCATGCCGAAGCGCTGCCACAGGAACAGCGAGACACCCGGAGCAGCGCTTCGACAGAACGACGTCAGTCGGCGAGGGGGAGGTAGACGCGGTTGCCCTGGGCGGCGAACTCGGCGGACTTCTCCGCCATGCCCGCCAGGGCCTCGGCGTCGAACTCGGTCTCCACGGCGCTGGAACCGTCACCGTGCTCGGCGCGGATCTTCTGACTGATCTTCATCGAGCAGAACTTCGGGCCGCACATGGAGCAGAAGTGGGCCGTCTTGGCGGGTTCGGCGGGGAGGGTCTCGTCGTGGAAGGCGCGGGCGGTCTCCGGGTCGAGGGCCAGGTTGAACTGGTCCTCCCAGCGGAACTCGAAGCGGGCGTCGGAGAGGGCGTCGTCCCAGTCCTGGGCGCCGGGGTGGCCCTTGGCGAGGTCGGCGGCGTGGGCGGCGATCTTGTAGGTGATCACGCCGGTCTTGACGTCGTCGCGGTTGGGCAGGCCCAGGTGCTCCTTGGGCGTGACGTAGCAGAGCATCGCGGTGCCCCACCAGGCGATCATCGCGGCGCCGATGCCCGAGGTGATGTGGTCGTAGCCGGGGGCGACGTCGGTGGTGAGCGGGCCGAGGGTGTAGAACGGCGCCTCGTCGCAGATCTCCTGCTGGAGATCCATGTTCTCCTTGATCTTGTGCATCGGGACGTGGCCCGGGCCCTCGATCATCACCTGGACGTCGCGCTCGCGGGCGATCCGGCCGAGCTCGCCGAGGGTGCGCAGTTCGGCGAACTGCGCCTCGTCGTTGGCGTCCGCGATGGAGCCGGGGCGCAGGCCGTCGCCGAGCGAGAAGGTGACGTCGTAGCGCGCGAGGATGTCGCAGAGCTCCTCGAAGTTGCTGTAGAGGAAGTTCTCCTGGTGGTGCGCCAGGCACCAGGCGGCCATGATCGAGCCGCCGCGCGAGACGATGCCGGTCTTGCGGCGGGCGGTCAGCGGGACGTACCGGAGCAGGACGCCGGCATGGACGGTCATGTAGTCGACGCCCTGCTCGCACTGCTCGATGACGGTGTCCCGGTACACCTCCCAGCTCAGGTCCTCGGCCTTGCCGTCGACCTTCTCCAGGGCCTGGTAGAGCGGCACGGTGCCGATCGGCACGGGGGAGTTGCGCAGGATCCACTCGCGGGTGGTGTGGATGTTGCGGCCGGTGGAGAGGTCCATGACGGTGTCGGCGCCCCAACGGGTGGCCCAGGTCATCTTCTCCACCTCCTCCTCGATCGAGGAGGTGACGGCGGAGTTGCCGATGTTGGCATTGATCTTCACCAGGAAGTTGGTGCCGATGATCGCCGGCTCCACCTCGGGGTGGTTCACGTTGACCGGGATGACGGCCCGGCCGCGGGCCACCTCGGCCCGCACGTACTCGGGGGCGAGGCCCTCGCGCAGCGCCACGAACTCCATCTCGGGGGTGACCACGCCCCGCTTGGCGTAGGCGAGTTGGGTGACGGCGGCACCGCCGCGGCCGCGCAGCGGGCGGCGCGGGCGGCCCGGGAAGACGGCGTCCAGGTTGCGCAGGTTCCCGCCGCGCGGCGAGGTGTGCTTGATCCCGTCGTCCTCGGGGCGCGCCTCGCGGCCGTCGTACTCCTCGACGTCGCCGCGCAGGCGGATCCAGGCATCGCGCAGGGCGGGCAGGCCGCGCCGCACGTCGGGTTCGTAGGCCTGGTCGGTGTACGGGCCGGAGGTGTCGTACAGCGGGACGGTCCTGCCGTTGGTGAGCTGCACCTCGCGGTACGGGACCCGCAGGTCGGGCCGGGACCCTTCGCGGTAGGCCTTGCGCCAGGCCGGGGTGGGGTAGCCGGTGCCGGCGCTGGTGACGGAGGCGGTGGCGGTGGCGGCCTCGCCGGTCTCGCTGCCGCCGGCCTCGGTGCCGCTGTTCCCGGTGCTGCGGGCAGGCTGCGGCTGTGCTTCGAACGTGGTCATCTGACCTCAAACTCCCTACGCCGGCATTACCCGGTCAGGTTCCTGCGGTCGACGCAGCCGTCGGTCCGTCCGTCGACGTCCCGGTCAGCGCCCTCTCAGCCCGGTGCTCCGAGCTCCCGCGTCGGCAGGCGGTGTTGCCTGCACATGACGCCCAACACCGTAGCGAGCCGATCGCCGCAGGTCCAGCACGCCTCCGGCCGGCCGGACGCCGCGCCGGGAACGCCGAAGGCCCGGCCCCCCGTCCAGGGGGCCGGGCCTCGGGCGGTTGCTCAGCCCTTGGCGGCCTTCTTCACCAGGACCACCACGGCGGCGGCGATACCGGCGACGACCAGCACCTTGATCATGATGCTCAGCAGGGCGCCGACGACACCGAAGACGAATCCCACGATGTTCCAGAGCAGCACCAGGACCAGCACCGGGATGACGATGTTCCGCACCCAGGAGGGCAGCGACTTCCAGAGCTCAGCCATGACCGTTCCTTCTCTCCCCGTGGGGTCGGCTGCCGTCCGGTGCCGCATCCCGCTTGCTTTCGGTACTTCGATCGTACGGGGACACGAGTGCCGGAACGAGGCCCGATGGCCCGGAGAGAACCCCTAGATCACCCCGACCCGGGGCCCCGGGGAGACCCGGGTACGGGCATCGGGGACGACCCCCGGAAAGGGCCCCGCACCCCATGCGACCAGCGGTCAGACCGGCCAGCGCTCGCCGCGCCAGGCGGCGTCCCAGAACATCCACTCGTAGCGCGAGGTGGTCGTGAAGTGCTCGACGACCCGGCGCCGTTCGGCCGGGGAGATCTCCTCGCCGAGGCGGTCGGTGAGCGCCAGCACCCGGCGGACGACGGACTGGAACGCCTCGTCGCCGTAGGTGGCGATCCACTTGGCGTACAGCGGGTCGGGGGAGCCCTGGGCGAGCAGCGCCTCGCCGACCCGGGCGTAGATCCAGTAGCAGGGCAGCACCGCGCCGACGGCCTCGGCGAAGGAGCCGCCGTAGACGGTGGCCAGCAGGTAGCTGGTGTAGGCCCGGGTGGTGGGCAGCACCGGTTCGGCGGCGGCCTGCTCGGCGCTGCCGCCGAAGGCGGTCAGGAACTCGGCGTGCATGCCCTGTTCGGCGGCCAGCGCGCCGACCGCGTCGTCGGCGAAGGCCCGCACGTCCTCCTCGCCGGGCGCCTTGGCGGCGCAGACGGCGAGCGCGCGGGCGTAGTCGCGCAGGTAGTGCGAGTCCTGGACGACGAAGTGGCGGAAGGCCGCACGCGGCAGGGTGCCGTCGGTGAGGCCGCCGATGAAGGGGTGGGCGAGGATCTCGGCGTACACCGGCTCGATGGCCGCCCAGAGTTCTTCCGTCAGGCTCTTGCTCATGCCCAGGACCCTAGACGGTCGGCCCCGGCCGGCCCGCGGACGGTCAGTCCCCGGCAGGTCCCCGGCCGGTTCCCGGTCGGTCCGCAGACGGTCAGCCCTCGGGCGGGGAGAACACCACCAGGACCCGCAGTTCCTCGGTGACGTGGTGGAAGCGGTGTTCGGTGCCGGCCGGGACGTAGACGACGGTGCCGCGCCCGACCGTGGCGGTCTCGGCGCCTACGGTCAGTTCGGCGCGGCCGCTGATCACCTGGTAGATCTCGTCCTGGTCGTGCGCGGTCTGCGGGTCGGTGTCGCCGGGGGAGAGCGCGTAGAGCCCGGCGGACATCCGCGGTTCGCGCAGGAAGCGCAGGTACGCGCCGTCGTTCGCCGCGCGTTCGACGTCCAGTTCGTCCAACCGGAACAGCTTCACCGCTGCTCCCCTCCTTCGTCCATCCACCGTGCGGGCCACGGGCATTCAACACCACGGGCGCCGGACCGGGGGCGCCAAGATGTCCGGCGGGAGCGCCAACATGTCCGAGGAGAGCTTCCCCCGGGGCGGCGGGGCCTGCCAGGCTTGGGCGTCATGAAGGGTTTCCTCATCAAGACAGTGATCAACGCGGTGGCCATCTGGGTCGCCGCCTGGATCGTCAACGGTATCCAACTCGCGAGCGGCAAGGCCGACCTGGGACACAAGGCCCTGACGGTGGTCGCCGTCGCCGTGGTCTTCGGCCTGGTCAACTTCCTGATCAAGCCGCTGGTCAAGCTGTTCTCGTTCCCGCTGTTCATCCTCACCCTGGGGCTGATCACCTTCGTGATCAACGCCCTGATGCTGTGGCTGACCTCCTGGGCCGCGGGGAAGCTGCACCTGGACTTCAACGTCACGGGCTTCGTGCCGGCGCTGCTCGGCTCGCTGATCATCAGCCTGGTCTCGTGGGGGCTGCACCTGGCCCTGGACGACGACTGACCTCGGCCGTGGCCGGGCACCGACTGGCCGAACCCGACCTGGCCGGTCACCGACCGGCCGAACACGAGAGGGGCCCCGGCCCCGGGGGGTGTCCCCGCGCCGGGCCCCGA
>NZ_JBHWIR010000338.1:0-4396 GCF_042731835.1 Kitasatospora sp. NPDC059817
GAGGCGGGCCACAGCGGGAGTTCGCGGCCATCGGGGCGGCCCGGCCGGTCGGCGCCGTCGGGGTGGTCAGCGCGGTCGGGGTGGTCGGCGTTCCCGGGGCGGCCCGGGTGGTCGACCAGCAGGTCGTACTCGCGCAGGCGTGCGGTCACCGTGGCGAGCGCCGCCTCCACCCGGGCCGGAACGGCTTCCGGGTGCCCGTCCGCCTCGGGTCCCAGCCGGGCCTCCAGCAGCTTCCACAGGGCCGGCAGCGCCCGACTGCCCTCCAGGGTGAGGCTGGTGCCGCGCCCCCGCAGGTGCAGCCCGTCGCGCAGCGGCGTCACCGCCACGCCCGGGCGCAGCCGGGGACGGGGCTCCGGGGCCGTCACGCCGCCCCCTCGACCACGGCGATCACCTCGTCGACCCGGTCCCGCCACTGGTGCCCGGTGAGCTCCGGCACGCTGCGCACCACCAGATGGGCGGCGAGGTAGCGTTCCACCGGCCGGACGTCACAGATCGCGAGCAGCCTGTACAGGCCGTTGGTGCAGGCCCGGTAGATCAGGTAGTCGGGGCGGCTCCACATCGTGCCCGCCGGGTCCGACCGGTGCAGCAGCTGGTGGAACTCGCTGTAGACGGTACGCAGTTCGGGGTTCCACCGTTCGGCGGTGGCCCGGTCCCCGAGCGCGGCGGCGCGGTCCCGGTACTCCGACCGGTCGCCGCCGAGGTCGGCCCCGGCCGCCAGCAGTTCCTCCGCCCGGCGCCAGGCCGTCGCCGACCAGCGCGCCCAGTCCCGCTCCCAGCCCTTCGCCCCGCCGTCGACGATCCGGCCGACCAGTGCCGTGACGGCCCGGCCGCTCCCCTCCCAGTGCCGCTCGAACGCGTCCCGCAGCCGCCCGTCCGGATCCTCGTGGACGAGGAAGTCCTCCAGGTGCGAGAGGAAGGAGTAGTGACCGCCGATCAGCCCGTCCGGGTGGGCGGCCGCGTGCGCCGCCAGCGCCGCCGCCACCAGCTGGACCCTGGCCTGCGGCGTGTCGCCGTGCGCCCCGAGGAAGTCGCAGGCGGAGCCGACGGCGGGCAGTCCGAGTCGCAGCAGTTCGTCCCGCAGGGCCGCCGCGTCGGGCCCGAGCAGCGCGTCCAGGGAGGTCGCGGCCCCGGCCTCGACGGGCTCCACCCGGACGGTGTTGTCCGGCACAAGCGGACCGTAGGGCGGCGCGACCAGCTCGACCCGCCCGGCGACGGCCGCCTCCGCCAGCACCTGGGCGTCGGTCCGGTCCGCGACGGACGGATGGGCGGCCGTCCACGCCCGCAGCGCCGCCGCGGAACGCTCGGCCGCGGCGGCCACCCGGTCGGCCGGGCCGGACAGCCGCAGGCGCAGGTGCGGTCCGAACCGCCAGTGCCGCTCGACGTGCACGCCCAGGCCGTCCCCCGCCGCCTGCCGGGCCAACGGCAGCACGGCCTCGCGCAACGCCCGGGCTTTGGTGGGCTGGTAGTAGTACAGGACCACGTCACACGCCGTCACGGCCCGCGGGCCACCGGCCGGATCACTCATCGAACGCCTCCTCGACGCTGCACGGATGGACCTCTACGGATGGGCCTGCACGGATGGGACTTCGTCTCCGCTGCGGCCCCGGTGCGGCGGCCGCTCACCACTGGCTGCCGCCGGGCCCTGTCCGGGCGGTCACCCCACGCCCCGCTGGGACGGCGGTGGGCCGGGCAGGGCGGTACGTCTCGGCGACGAGTTCCACGGCCCCGGTCGGCCGGGGCCGGCCACCGAGCGCCGGCAGGGCCTCTTCGAGGACGACGCCGCGGGGGTGGCGGGTGAGCCATTTGGCGAGGTGGTGCAGGTGGAGGGGGTTGCCCAGGTCGACCGGCTGCGGTTTGGGAGCGCGCAGCCGGGCGATGAAGGCGTCGACGGCGTGACCCGCTGCGGGGCCGGCTGCGGGGCCGTCCGGCACGGGGTGCAGGAACAGCTGCTCGGGGAGGTCGAGGAGGGCCCGCCAGCGGGCGGCGGTGGCCGCGGGCACGTCGCCGGGGCCGGTCTCGGCGGCGAGGTCGGCGCGCAGGGCGTCGAGGACGGCCGCGGGCAGGTGCCAGCGGCGGCGGGCGAGGACGACGTGGCCGTAGCGCAACCGGGGTGTGCGGGTGACGGTGCCGCCGGGAGCGGGCAGGGTGGTGCGGGGCAGCAGCGGGCGGAAGTCGACGATGCCGTTGGGGTGGTCGGCGAGGAGGGGTGCGAGCCGTTGCGGCAGCATGATCGGCGCGAGGAAGCCCAGGTAGAGCACGTCGAGGGCTTCACCGGTGGTGCGCAGCCGGAACCGGAGCTGATCGGTGGCGGGGTCGTGGACGAGGTCGAGGTCCGGTTCGGCGAGGTTGGTCCAGCGGCGGTCGGGGCCGATCTCGTCGGCGAGCAGCCGGGGGTGGAGGTTGGCGTTGAAGCCGCCGACCGGGCGGATCTGGGCGGCGCGGGCGCCGTCGCCGAGGCCGCGGCGGATCTGCCGGGCGACGTCGGCGGCCTGTGGCGTGCCGGCGTCGAGGAAGCGGCTGGTGAAGCGCCCCCAGCCGCCGTAGACGTGGTTGACGCACAACAGGCCGTCGGCGAGGTCGTGTTGGACGAACCAGGAGTAGCTGAGCGGCCGGGCGGCGGTCCAGTCCGGCAGGCGGGCGGCCAGGGCGCGGATCCGGTCGGTGGGCAGCAGCAGCTCGCCGTCGACCACGGGTGTGGCGGTGAACTCCTCCCGCAGGAGGCGCAGTTCCGGCGGTCCGGCGGTCCGTCCTGCGTCGGCCCAGGCTTCGCCGGCATCGGCGCCGAACTCCCACGGGGTGACGCAGACGCCGCCGACGCCGTAGCGGGCGACGAAGCGGTCCCGGGCCGCCCGGCGCATCAGGTGGCCGAGGTCGAACAGCTCTGCCAGGGCGGTGAGTTCGCCGAGCGCGGCCCGGTCGGCGCCGTCCAGGTCGTGTCCGGTCGACCGCGGGCCGGGCTGGATCGGCCGGGCAGGCTCCAGCCGGGGCCGCGGCGGCGCTGCGGCGTGGACGTCCTCGGTGAGCACCGTGAGGGGCGCGGCGCCGGGCGGGACGGGCCGACCGGCGTCGGCGAGCAGCCGGCGCCAGTCGGCGGCGAGAGCGGCGAGCAGCGCCGGGCGCCGCTCCGCCTGGGTCGTATGGAACTGGGCTGTGTGATCGGAGAGTTGGTGGAGGCGTCGGCTCAGGTCGGCGTCCTCGGGCCACTGCCGCAGCCAGTCGCCGAGGCGTCGCAGCGGGTCCTGGTCCTGCGGATCGACGGGGTCGGCGGGCACGAGCAGCCGGGCGTCGAGGAGTTGTCCGACGAACCGGTGCACGGCCGGGTCGCCGCCGGCGCGGCCGAGGGCGGCGGTGAGGCGCTCGGTGAGCCGGGCCGGAGTGTCCGGGGTGTCGGAGAGCGCGCCGAGGAGCGCCAGTTCGGAGCGGGCCGCGAGTTCGACCTCCTCCTCGCGGGTGACCAGGTAGCGGCCGCCGGCGAACAGCACCCGGGTGCGGGCGTAGCGGGCGCGGTCGCCGTCGATCCGGGCGGCGCTGGCCATCCGGTGCGGCAGGGTGCGACTGCGACGGGGTTCGTCGAGCAGGGCCTGGACGAGGGCTCCGACCAGCGTCCGGTTCTCCTTGACGACCGCGCGCGGGGCGGTGTCGCCGCCCGCCGCCCAGCCGACGGCGGTGAACCAGGAGAGCGGGCTGGTCTTGCTGGTGGCCCGCAGGGCGTGGCGCAGCACCGCGGCCTCCTCCTTGCGCGCCCGGCCCCGCCGCTCCCCCGCCGCACCGCCGTCGCGCGCCGTGTTGCCGACCGCGCGCAGCAGGTCGGCGCTGGTGAGGGCGACGGCACGGGTGAACGCGGGTGAGCGGCAGAGTTCGGCGAGGGCGGCGCGTTCGGCGGCCAGTGCGGGCGCGACGGCGGCGGCGAGGTCGTCGAGCAGGCTGGTGCGCCGCGCGCGCAGCTCCAGCCACTCGGCGAGGCGCGGGGTTCGGGCGGGGAGGTCGGCGAGCCGGGCGAGCAGGGCGGCGCGCGGCGGGCGCCCGTTGTGCAGGTCGCGGCGCAAGGGGAGCACGACCTGCCGGTGGAACGCCTCGCCGTGGCCGGCGCGGCCGGCGTGGAGGTCGTCGCAGAGGGCGGGCCGCAGGGCGGCGTCCGCGGCTTCGACGGCGGTGAGCCGGGCCAGCAGGGCCCGGACGACGGCGGCCGGGGCCGACTGGGCGGGGCGGGCGAGGACGGTGGCGCGCACCAGGGTGTACGGCGCGGTGCTGACGGGTGGCGGCGCCGGGGCCTCCTGCGGCCGGGCGGGGTGGGTCAGGGCTCGGTGCGGCATGGCGGGCTCCCTCCGACGGACCCGTGGGGCGGACAGACCTGGGTACTGCTCGTCTCGGCCCTGGCGTGCGGCCGCCCCGGGTG
>NZ_JBHWIR010000339.1:0-4353 GCF_042731835.1 Kitasatospora sp. NPDC059817
GGCCCGGTGATCCGGGCCGGGCCTCCGACGGGTCTGGCATTCAGACGTTCAGGCGTTCAGGCGGTCTGGCGCTCAGGCGTTGACCGTGGTCGGCGCGCCGGAGGGGGACCCCGGGGCGCCGGGCGAGGCCGGGGACGAGGCCGACCCCGATCCAGAGGGCGAGAGTGAGGGCGACGGTGACGCGGACCCCGAGGACGAGGCCGACGGCGAGGCCGTGTTCATCGGCGGGATCGAGTAGACGTTCTTCGGCGAGACGATCTGCGTGATCGCCTTCGCGAACAGCGAGGACGGCTCCGAACCCCGGTACGGCACATCGGTGTTGAGCAGCACCACCAAGGTGGCCTGGGACTGCGGCAGGTACACCGCCACGGTCTCGTAACCGGGCAGCGAGCCGTTGTGCCCGATCCACCCGTTGTTGTTGAACAGCCCGAGGCCGTAGCCGACGCCGGGGTCGCCGGTCGGCTGGGTCTTCAACCGCTGGGACTGGGTGTCCTGCTTCAGCAGGGAGCCGGTGGCCAGGGACTTCGTCCAGTTCTGCAGGTCGGTGAGGTTGGAGATGACCGCTCCGGCCGACCAGGCCCAGGACGGGTTCCAGTCGGTGGCGTCCGTGGTCTGGCCGTTGGGTGTCTGGTCGGTGTAGCCGCGGGCGTGCGGGTCGGGGAAGGTCGCGTCGGTCGGGAAGACCGTCCCGTTCAGCCCGGCCTGGCTGAACACCTGGTCCTTGAGGAACTGGTCCACGGGCTCCCCGCCGGCCTTCTCGATGACCTTGCCGAGCAGGATGTAGTTGCTGTTGCTGTACTGGAACTTGCTGCCCGGCGGGAAGTTCGCCGGGTGCTTGTACCCGTAGGCGAGCAGCTGGTCGGGCGTGAACACCCGGTTCGGGTCGCTGATCAGCGCGTTCACGAAGTCCGGGTCGGAGGTGTACGGGAACAGGCCGCTGCGCATCCCGGCGAGCTGGCGGATGGTGATGGTGTCGCCGCCGGGCACGCCGTCCACGTACTTGGAGACCGGGTCGTCCAGGCCCACCTTGCCCTGGTCGACCAGCCGCAGCACGCCGGTCGCCGTGAAGGTCTTGGTCACGCTGCCGATCCGCATGTTCAGATCGGGCGACATCGGGGTGCCGGACTTGTCGGCCTGGCCGAAGGCCCGCTGGTAGCTGCCGTCGGGGGTGGTGATCCCGACGATCACGCCCGGGGTGGAGGTCTGGCCCAGCACCTGCTTGATCGCGGCGTCCAGCTGGTTGGCGACGTCGGGGGTCAGCGGCACCACCGCGCCGGCCGAGCCGCCGGCCGCGCCCGAGCCCGATGCGGACGGGCTGAGCGCGGCCGGCTCGGCGGTGAGGGCCGCGCCGCCGGCCGGCCGGTTCGGCGGCGACCCGCCGGAGCAGGCCGCGGTCGCGAGCAGGCCGGTCAGCACCAGGGCGGCGCAGGCCGCTCGGCGGGTGGAACGGGACGCGGCCGGATGCGGCCGTCGGATCGTGGTCATAGGTCGAGGCGCCTCTCTGCGGCGGACGGCCCCGGAGCGCTGCTCCACGAGGCCGACGGGGGAGCGCCGCCACCGTAAGCACCGCCGGTGCGGCCCCGCGCGTCGGCCGCCGCGGGGCTGACCCGAACGGACCCAGCGGTCAGCCGACTGCCCCAGCCGGCTGGCGCACATTGCCTCCCGTGTTGTCAAGGACCGGTGCCCACTGGGGGATTGGTGTCGCGGAAGCGGGCTCGCGCTCGGCCGAACAGGTGAGCACCGGCATGCCGCACCCGCCCCCGGCCCCAGCTCGGGCACGATCGTTTAGCCCAGCTGTGGCCGCCCTTAAGAATTCCTCGATGGACCGAACCCACCCTGACCAGGCAGATTGCTGCCTGCCCGGAACGCGTCCGCCAGGAACGGCCACACCGGGGCCACTCGGCCTGCCCACCCGCGAAGGCCGCCCCACTCGCACGTCAGGAGCCGTCGCCCGTGAAGGCACTCGTCAAGCAGAAGGCCGAGCCCGGGCTCTGGCTGGTGGACGTCCCGAAGCCGGAGATCGGCCCCGGCGAGGTGCTGATCAAGGTGCTGCGGACCGGCATCTGCGGCACCGACCTGCACATCCGCAACTGGGACGGCTGGGCCCAGCAGACCATCACGACCCCGCTGGTGCTCGGCCACGAGTTCGTCGGCGAGGTCGCCGAGATCGGTGCCGGCGTCGCGGACATCGCGGTCGGCGACCGGGTCAGCGGCGAGGGCCACCTGGTCTGCGGCAAGTGCCGCAACTGCCAGGCCGGCCGCCGCCACCTGTGCCGCAACACGGTCGGCCTCGGCGTCGGCCGGGACGGCGCCTTCGCCGAGTACGTGGCCCTGCCCGCCTCCAACGTCTGGGTGCACCGGGTGCCGGTCGACCTGGACGTGGCCGCGATCTTCGACCCGTTCGGCAACGCCGTCCACACCGCGCTCTCCTTCCCGCTGGTCGGCGAGGACGTGCTGATCACCGGCGCGGGCCCGATCGGCATCATGGCGGCCGCCGTCGCCAAGCACGCCGGCGCCCGCAACGTGATGATCACCGACGTCTCCCCGTACCGCCTCGACCTGGCCCGGGAGGTCGGCGTCACGCTGGCGCTGAACGTCGCCGAGCACACCATCGAGGAGGGCCAGCAGAAGCTCGGCCTGCGCGAGGGCTTCGACGTCGGCCTGGAGATGTCCGGCCGCCCCGAGGCGATGCAGTCGATGATCGCCAACATGACCCACGGCGGGAAGATCGCCGTGCTCGGCCTGCCCGCCGAGCAGTTCCCGATCGACTGGGCCTCGGTCGTCACCTCGATGCTCACCATCAAGGGCATCTACGGCCGCGAGATGTTCGAGACCTGGTACGCGATGTCCGTGCTGCTGGAGGGCGGGCTGGACCTCGCCCCGGTGATCACCGGCCGGTACGCCGCCGACGACTTCGCGGCCGCCTTCGACGAGGCCGCCAGCGGCCGCTGCGGCAAGATCATCCTCGACTGGACCGCCTGAGCCCCCCCGTTCGTCCTCGTTAGGAGTCCGCAGTGTTCGACAACGTGCGCGCCGACATCGCCATCACCCTCGACGAGATCCGCGAGGCCGGGCTCTTCAAGCCCGAGCGGGTCATCGGCACCCCGCAGAGCGCCGCGGTCACCGTCACCGGCGGCGGCCGCCCCGGTGAGGTGCTGAACTTCTGCGCCAACAACTACCTCGGCCTGGCCGACCACCCCGAGGTGCTCGCCGCCGCCAAGGACGCGCTGGACCGCTGGGGCTACGGCATGGCCTCGGTGCGCTTCATCTGCGGCACCCAGGACGTCCACAAGGCGCTGGAGGACCGGCTCTCGGCCTTCCTGGGCCAGGAGGACACCATCCTGTACTCCTCCTGCTTCGACGCCAACGGCGGCGTCTTCGAGACCCTGCTCGACGACCGCGACGCCGTCATCTCCGACGCGCTCAACCACGCGAGCATCATCGACGGCATCCGGCTCAGCAAGGCCCGCCGCCACCGCTACGCCAACCGCGACCTGGCCGACCTGGAGCAGCAGCTCAAGGAGACCCAGGACGCCCGCCGCCGCCTGATCGTCACCGACGGCGTGTTCTCGATGGACGGCTACGTCGCCCCGCTGCGCGAGATCTGCGACCTGGCCGACCGCTACGACGCCATGGTCATGGTCGACGATTCGCACGCCGTCGGCTTCGTCGGCCCCGGCGGCCGCGGCACCCCCGAACTGCACGGCGTGATGGACCGCGTGGACATCATCACCGGCACCCTCGGCAAGGCGCTCGGCGGCGCCTCCGGCGGCTACGTCGCCGCCCGCCGGGAGATCGTCGCCCTGCTGCGCCAGCGCTCCCGCCCGTACCTGTTCTCCAACTCGCTCGCCCCGGTGATCGCGGCGGCCTCGCTGAAGGTGCTCGACCTGGTCGAGCAGTCCAACGAGCTGCGCGAGCGGCTGGCGGCCAACACGGCGCTGTTCCGCAGCAGGATGACCGAGGCCGGCTTCGAGATCCTGCCGGGCGACCACCCGATCGCCCCGGTGATGATCGGCGACGCGGCCAAGGCCGGCCGGCTCGCCGAACTGCTGCTGGAGCGCGGCGTGTACGTGATCGGCTTCTCGTTCCCGGTGGTCCCGCACGGCCAGGCCCGGATCCGGGTGCAGCTGTCCGCCGCGCACTCCACCGAGGACGTCGAGCGCGCCGTCGCCGCCTTCGTCGACGCGCGCGCCGCGCTGGGCGAGTAGGCCCTGTCCGGCGCTGAGTAAGCCGGCAGCCCCATGAGCTGCCCGCGGGGGGGGGCGCCCGGGGCCGGGGGGGGGGGGGGGGGGGGCCCCCGGGGGGGGGGGGGGGGGCGCCGGGCGGCCGCGGCGGGGGGTACACTAAGTAGCG
>NZ_JBHWIR010000340.1:0-4337 GCF_042731835.1 Kitasatospora sp. NPDC059817
GGTGGGGGGGGGTGGGGGGGGTGGGGGGGGCGCACGCGCCCGGGGGGGGCCCCCCCGGGCTCCGGCACCTCCCGCGCGGAGCGGAGCGACCGGTTCGTCGAAGCGGGGCAGTTGCTGCCGTCGCCGAGCGAGACGACCCGGTTGTCGAGGCGCTTGCCGCCGGCGTCGGACTTGACGGTGAAGGTGTAGACGAGGGTCTCGGTGGCTCCGGGGCGGAGGTCGAGGGTCCAGGTCAGGCGCGGCGGGCTGTAGGAGATCCGGCCGATGGTGGCGTGGGCGTCACCGTCGTAGTCGGCGGCGTCCAGGACGCCGGTGAAGTCGTCGACGACGACGGCGCCGTGGTAGGTGCCGCTGGCGCGGTTCGTGGCGGTGATGGTGTAGGTGACCCTGTCACCGGGGTCGGGTTTGGCCGGGGAGACCTGCTTGGCGAGGTGCAGGTCGTGCCGGACGGTGATCGGCTCCGCCGGGGTGGCCACGGCCGTGTGCGTGGGCGTGGCCGGGTCGGGGCCGCCGGTGACGACGGCGGAGTTCACCGGCACCTCCGTCGCGTCCGGCGAGAGGGTCCCGCTGAGGGTGTAGGTCGCGGTGGCGCCGACGGCCAGGTCGATGGCCGGGCACGTGGCGACGCCGCCGGTGTCAGGGCAGTGCGTGCCGTCGGCGTCGGCGGTAAGCACCGGGTGGTCCACCTGCTGCGGGAACCGGTCGGTGACCACGACGTTGCGGGCCCGCGAGGGGCCGTCGTTGGTGACGCCGACCCGCCAGGAGATCGGCCCGCCGGCCACGACCGGGGAGGTCAGCAACACCTTGGAGACCGTCAGACGGGCCTGCTGGGAGGGCGGACCGGTCGGTGAGGCGACCGCGGTGTGGGTGGGTGTGGCGGGGTCGGGCCCGCCGGTGACGACCGCCGTGTTCACCGGTGTGCTGGTGGCCGCGGGGTCGAGCGTGCCGGTGAGCGTCCAGCTCTCGGTGCCCCCGGCGGGGATCTCGGCCGCCGGGCAGGTGGCGACGCCGGCGGCGACGGCGCAGCTGGCCCCGCTCGTGTCATCGGCCATCGCGGGGTTGTCGACGCCGTCCGGGATCCGGTCGGTGACCACGACGTTCCGGGCCCGCGAAGGACCGTGGTTGGTGACCGTCACCCGCCACCGGATCGGGCCGCCCGGCACCACCGGATCGGTGAGCAGGATCTTGGAGGCGGTCAGGTTCGCCTGCGGAGACGGGGAGCCGGTGGGCGAGGCCACGGCGGTGTGCGAGGAGGCCGTGGGGTCGGGGCCGCCGGTGACGGTGGCGCCGTTGGTGGGAGTGACCGTGGCGTTGGGGTCGAGGACGCCGCTCAGGCTGTAGCTGTGCGACTGGCCGACCTCCAGCTCGATGGCCGGGCAGGTTACGACGCCGCCCGAGACCGGGCAGGCGGCCCCGTCGGTCTCGGACGTCATGGTCGGGCTCGACACTCCCGCCGGGATCCGGTCCGTGACGACGACGTTCCGGGCCCGCGAAGGACCGTTGTTCGTGACGGTGACCCGCCACTGGATCTGCTGCCTGGGCACCACCGGGTTTGTCACCAGCACCTTGCCGAGCGTCAGGTTCGCCTGCGGGATGACGGCGCCGGAGGGGCTGGCGACCGCCGTGTGCGTGGGCGTGGCCGGGTCCGGGCCGCCGGTGACGGTCGCGGTGTTCCCGGGCACGGCCGTGGCGTCCTGGGCGAGCATGCCGGTGAGGGTGAAGGTCGAAGTCGCGCCGACCGGGATCTCCACCGCCGGGCACGTCGCCGCGCCGGTGCTGACCGGGCAGGACGAGCCCGTGGCGTCCACGGTCATCATGGCGCCGACCACCTGGTCCGGGATCCGGTCGCTGACGACCACATTGCGGGCGGTCGACGGCCCCCGGTTGGTGACGGCGACCCGCCACGAGATCGGCTGGCCGGGCACCACCGGGTCGGTGAGCAGGATCTTCGTCACGGTCAGGTTCGCCTGCGGCTGGGCCGTCTCCGTGGGAGTCGCCGTCGCCGTGTTGTTCGACGGGTTGGGGTCCGGGCCGCCGGAGACGGAGGCGACGTTCACGGGCGTGCTGGTCGCGGCGGCGGCGTCGAGCGTGCCGGTGACGGTGTAGGAGGCGGTGCCGTCGGCCGGGATCTCGACGGCCGGACAGGTCGCCGAGTTGCCGGCGATCGGACACGGCGTGCCGTCGGCGTCGGCGGTCACGGCCGGATTGTGGACCTCCGCCGGGACGGTGTCGGTGACGACCACGTTCCGTGCCCGGGAGGGGCCGTTGTTGGTCACCGTCACCCGCCACTGGATCGGGCCGCCCGGCACCACCGGGCTCGTCAGCAGCACCTTGGCGATCGACAGGTCCGCCCGCGGGGCCGGCGAACCGGACGGGGTCGCGACGGCGGTGTGCGTCGGAGTGGCCGGGTCGGGACCACCCGTGGCGGTCGCGGTGTTGGTCGGCGTGGTGGTCGCGTTCGGGTCGAACGTGCCGGTGAGGGTGTACGACTCCGACTTGCCGATGGCGAGCTCGATGGCCGGACAGGTCGCCCGGTTCCCGGTGATCGGGCAGAGGCTGCCGTCCGTGTCCCGGGCCAGGGACGGGTCCGCGACGCCGTCAGGGACGGTATCGGTGACGACCACGTTCCGGGCCGTGCTCGGTCCGTTGTCGGTCACGGTGATCCGCCACTGGATCTGCTGTCCGGGCGCGACCGGGTTGGTGAGCAGCACCTTCGACACCGTCAGGCTGGCCTGTCCTGAGGGGGTGGTGGTCGGTGAGGCGACGGCGGTGTGCGTGGGCGTCGCCGGGTCGGGGCCGCCCGTCACGATGGCGGTGTTGGTGGGTGTGGTGGTCGCGTTGGGGTCGAGGGTGCCGGTCAGTGTCCAGGTCGACGTCTGGCCGACGGGGATCTCGACGGCCGGGCAGGTCGCGATGCCGTTGGCGATCGGGCAGCTGGCGCCGCCGGCGTCGGCCTTCATCGACGAAGCGGTGATGCCGGCCGGCACCTGGTCGGTGACGATGACGTTGCGGGCCATGCTCGGCCCGTTGTTGGTGACGGCCACCTGCCACTGGATCTGCTACCCGGGCACGACCGGGTTGGTGACGAGCGCCTTCGGGACAGTCAGGTTCGCCTGTCCCGAGGGGGATGCGGTCGGCGAGGCGACGGCAGTGTGCGTGGGCGTCGCCGGGTCGGGGCCGCCGGTCACGGTGGCGGTGTTGGTGGGTGTGGTGGTGGCGTCCGAGGCCAGGGTGCCGGCGAGTGTCCACCTCAGTGTTTGGCCGACGGGGATCTGGACGGCCGGGCACGTCGCCGTCCCGTTGGCGATCGGGCACGTCGTGCCGTCCGTAGCCGTCATCCTGGCGTTGGTCACGCCCGTCGGTACCTGGTCGGTGACGATGACGTTGCGGGCTTCGCTGGGCCCGTTGTTGGTGACGCTGACCTGCCACTGGATCTGCTGTCCGGGCACGACCGGGTTGGTGACGAGCACCTTGGAGACGGTCAGGCTCGCCTGCGGTGACGGCGAGCCGGACGGGGTCGCGACGGCGGTGTGCGTCGGGGTGGCCGGGTCGGGACCGCCCGTCACCGTCGCCGTGTTGGACGGTGTCGTCGTGGCGTTCGGGCTGAGGGTGCCGGTGAGCGTCCAAGTGAGCGAGCCGCCGACGGGGATCTCGACGGCGGGACAGGTTGCTGTCCCGTTGGTGATCGGGCAGTTGGTGCTATCGGTGTCGGCCTTCATCGACGCGCCGCTCACCCCGTTGGGCACGGTGTCGCTGACGACCACGTTTCGGGCCCGCGACGGCCCGTTGTTGGTCACGGTCACCTGCCACTGCACCTGTTGTCCGGGCACCATCGGGCTCGTCAGCAGCGCCTTCGACACCGTCAGGTTTGCCTGCGGTGACGGAGTGGCGGTCGGCGAGGCCACCGCTGTACGCGTCGGGGTCGCCGGGTCGGGGCCTCCGGTGACCGTGGCGGTGTTGGTGGGGGAGGTGGTGGCGTCGGGCGACAGCGTGCCGGTGAGCGTCCAGGAGAGCGAGCCGCCGACGGGGATCTCGACAGCCGGACAGGTGGCAGTCCCGTTGCTGATCGGGCAGTTGGCGCCGCCGGTGTCGGCCGTCATGGAGGCGCCGGTCACTCCGCTGGGCAGGGTGTCGCTGACCACGACGTTGCGGGCCCGCGACGGGCCGCTGTTGGTCACCGTGATCCGCCACTGGATCTGCTGTCCGGGCACCACCGGGTTGGTGAGCAGGACCACCGGCCGCCGGGGTGGGGGGGGGGGGGGTGGGCTGGGGCGGCGGGGGGACCTCCCCCGCGAGGCCGGCCTCCCCGGACAGAGGGCCCGTGACCCCGACAGCGC
>NZ_JBHWIR010000341.1:0-4319 GCF_042731835.1 Kitasatospora sp. NPDC059817
AGCCAGGGGTCGCCCCCCAAGCCGCCGAGCCGGAAGAACACCGTGACCGTCACCGACCACAGCCAGCAGCTCATCACCGTCGCCGCGCAGGCGGCGGCCGACAAGCTCGCGCACAACATCATCGCCTTCGACGTCAGCGAGGTGCTGTCGATCACCGACGCCTTCCTGATCGCCTCCGCCAACAACGACCGCCAGGTCCGGTCGATCGCCGAGGAGATCGAGGACCAGCTGCGCGAGCAGCTGGACATCAAGCCGGTGCGCCGCGAGGGCGAGCGCGACGGCCGCTGGATCCTGCTCGACTACCTGGACATCGTCGTGCACGTCCAGCACTCCGAGGAGCGCTCCTTCTACTCGCTGGACCGCCTCTGGAAGGACTGCCCCGAGCTGCCGCTGCCCGAGGACGCCCTGGCCACGCGCAACCGGCCCGACGCCCACACCGACGAGGCCGGCAACGTCGTCGCCCCGGCCGACGACTTCGGCAAGCCCGAGGACCTGCACTGAGCCGGGACGGGCGGGGGCCGCGCGTCGTCTTCTGGCGCCACGGCCAGACCTCGTGGAACCTGGAGTCCCGCTTCCAGGGCACCACGGACATCGAACTGACCGACCAGGGCGTCCTCCAGGCCCAGCGGGCGGCTCGGCTGCTCTCCGGCCTGCGCCCCGACCTGCTGATCTCCTCCGACCTCACCCGGGCCAAGCGCACGGCCGAGGAACTGGCCGAGGTCACCGGCCTCGACGTGCAGCACCACGAGGGCCTGCGGGAGACCTACGCGGGCTCCTGGCAGGGCCTGACCAACGCCGAGATCCGCGACCGCTTCCCGGAGGAGTACGCGGCCTGGGCGGCCGGCGAGCCGGTGCGGCGCGGCGGCGGCGAACTGGCCACCGAGGTCGCCGACCGCTCGGTGCCGGTCGTGCTGGAGGCCGTCGACAAGCTGCCGGAGGACGGGACGCTGGTGGTGGTCAGCCACGGCGGCACCATCCGCACCATGCTCGGGCGGCTGCTGGACCTGGACCCGGTCCAGTGGGAGTGCTTCGGCGGGCTGTCCAACTGCTGCTGGTCGGTGCTCGGACAGGGGGCGCGCGGCTGGCGCCTGCTGGAGCACAACGCGGGCACGCTCCCGCAGCCGGTCATCGGCGACGACACCTGAGCGACGACGCCTGAGCGATGACGCCTGAGCGACGGGCGCGTCGCGGGGTGGGGTGGGGTGGGGTGCGGGCGGGGTTGCGGGCATGCAGGGGCGTGCAGGGGCTTCGCAGGGGCGGATTTCGCAGTTCCGGGCCTGACCAGCTAGAGTTTTCCTCGTTCGCAGGGAAGGAACGCGGCCCGGAAGGGAAGCGGGAGATCCGACGACTGCGGGGCTATAGCTCAGTTGGTAGAGCGCTTGCATGGCATGCAAGAGGTCTGGGGTTCAATTCCCCATAGCTCCACTCCGCACCAGCGATCCTGTTCGATCAGGAGCGCCCGTGTCGCGGGGCTGTAGCTCAGTTGGTAGAGCGCTTGCATGGCATGCAAGAGGTCCGGGGTTCAATTCCCCGTAGCTCCACAGTAGTTGAGAGGCCGTCACCCATCGGGTGGCGGCCTCTCGCGTTGCCGGGCCGCCTTTGTGGGTCTGCCAGTTCCTGTCGCCGGGCTGCCTCCGGGGTGGGCGCGGGCTCCGGGGGCGGGAGCGCGGGTCTCGGGGTGGGGGGCGCGGGCTCCGGGGAGGGGGAGCGGGGGCCTGAGGGAGCGGGAACGCGGGCCCCCCGGGAGCGGATTCGTGGAGCACCCCCGGGACCGTGTAAAGTAGGCGATGTCGCCGAGGGAAACCGGACGGAAACGGCCGAAAGCCTCCGGTGACATCGCAGGTCAAGGGGCTGTAGCTCAGTTGGTAGAGCGCTTGCATGGCATGCAAGAGGTCCGGGGTTCAATTCCCCGTAGCTCCACAGCAGTCGAGGGCCGCCTCCCGAAATGGGAGGCGGCCTTTCGGCGTTCTGCGCATGCCACCGGCGGAAGGGCCGGAAAGACCGCTACCGTCGTTCCATGGCCGATCTGGAGCGAAGGCGGAACGAGGAACTGGCCCGGATACTGCACCAGCTCGGCTGGAGTCCGGAACGGCTCGCCCGCGAGGTGAGCCTCGCCCTGCCGCCAGGCCTGGCCATCAGCTCCACCGCCCCCTACAAGTGGCGCGACCGCGGCATGGTGCCGCGCAGCCCGCACGACCAGACCGTCTGCGAAGTGCTCAGCCGCACCCTCGGCATCGCCGTCACCTACGAACAGCTCTGGGGCCGGATGGGCGGCCACCGCGGCGCCAAGATCCTCTCGCCCCGGCTGCTCACCGACCCGTGGACCGCCGACACCGCCCAGACCGCGCTGCGCGAGGCCGCCACCGACGCCGGGCCCGTCCGCCTCACCGACCTCTTCCGCGGCGCCGACCTCGACCAGGCCGCCGAACGGCTCGCCTCCCCGCCCCCGCCCGTCGGGGGCGGCGAAGGGGCGCTGCGCATCGACCCCGGCCTCGTCGGCGACCTCGGCCTGTCCTACCGCAGCAAGCAGCGGCTCGAACGCTCCTGCGGCGGCGGACTCGTCCTCGGCCCCACCCGGGCCGAACTCGCCATGCTGGCCAAGCTGCTGGAACTCGGCGCCTACGACGAACGGGTCGGCCGCGAGCTGTACGGCACGGCCAGCCGGCTCGCCCGGCTGGCCGGCTGGGCCGCGTACGACCTCGGCCACGACGCGGCCGCCCAGCGCGCCTTCGTCGCCGCCCTGCGGGCCGCCCACGTCAGCGGCGACGTCCGGCTCGGCGTCGCCGTGCTCGGCGGCCTGGTGGTGCTCGCCACCCAGGGCACCGGAGGGCGCGGCCTGGACGCCGTCGCCGCGCTCAACACCGCCCTGGCCCGGCATGGCTCCGTACTGAGCCCCGTCGGCCGGGCCCGGCAACTCGGCCGGATCGCCCGCGCGCACGGCCGCCGGGGCGAGGCCGAGCAGGCCGAGGCCGCCGCCGCCCGGGCCTTCGCCGAACTCGACGGCGTGCCCGGTACGGAGGCGGCCCGCGCCGAACTCGCCGGGATGGTGGGGGAGGGCCGGCTGGCACTCGGCCAGCACCGGATGGCCAAGGCGCTGCTCGCCGAGGCCGTCGCCGGGCTGGGGGCCGGCCGCGGGCGGTCCAAGGCGCTGCTGATGGTCCGCCTCGCCGAGACCCACCGGCGCCTCGGCGACCAGCGGGAGGCCGCCCGCACCGCGTCGCTCGCCCGGGCGCTCGCGGCGGGCATGCAGTCCGAGCGGCTGGCGCGGGCGCTGCGCGACTTCGACGCGGCGACGCGGGCGGCGTCGGCGGGGCGGTGAGGTCTGTGTGTGGCGGGGCGGGGGCGGCGTCGGTGGGGCGGGGGCTGCGTGTGGTGGGGGGCTTCCCGGGTCGGCGGTGAGGTCCGTGCGGGGGCGGGCCCGGGGCCGTCGGGCCCCGGTGGATACCCGGGAGCGCGCTGATCTGCTTGCGGTACCCTGAGCCCATGCGAACCGTGCGCCTGCTCCTTAGCCGGCCGCGCTGACCAGGACCGGTTACGCCCTCGGGCGGTGCCGGAGTCGGCGTGGCGTCCCCTCCTGCGAGGGGATTTTTTGTTTTCCGCCCCCGTTCACGGGCCGGCCGTGTCCGCGGTTCGCCAACTGACATCGATGGAGCTTGAAGGACCATGAGCGAGACGACCCCTGCGTCCGGCACGGCCGAGACCGCGACCGAGCCGTTCCGGTACAGCGCCGCGCTGGCGGCGGAGATCGAGTCCCGCTGGCAGGACCTCTGGGAGAAGGAGGGCACCTTCAACGCCCCCAACCCCGCCGGTGCGCTGGCCGACCCGGCGGCCGGTGACGTCGCCGCGAAGCCGCACAGCTTCATCATGGACATGTTCCCGTACCCCTCGGGCGCGGGCCTGCACGTCGGCCACCCGCTGGGCTACATCGCCACCGACGTCTACGCCCGCTACCAGCGGATGACCGGCCACAACGTGCTGCACACGCTGGGCTACGACGCGTTCGGCCTGCCCGCCGAGCAGTACGCGGTGCAGACCGGCACCCACCCGCGGGTCTCCACCGAGGCCAACATCGCCAACATGCGCCAGCAGCTGCGCCGGCTGGGCCTGGGCCACGACCCGCGCCGCTCGATCTCCACGATCGACCCGGAGTACTACCGCTGGACCCAGTGGATCTTCCTGCAGATCTTCAACTCCTGGTACGACGAGCAGGCCGGCCGGGCCCGGCCGATCGCCGAGCTGATCGCCCGGTTCGAGTCCGGCGCGAAGCCGACCCCGGACGGGCGCCCGTGGGCCGACCTCTCCGCCGCCGAGCGCGACGA
>NZ_JBHWIR010000342.1:0-4193 GCF_042731835.1 Kitasatospora sp. NPDC059817
CGAACCGCCCCCACCTCGCCTTCGACCAGGCCGAATGGACCGCCTTCGTCCAAGCCATCGAAGCCCACGACCCCCGCTTCACCGCCTAACCGCCCGCCGGGAGGCCAAGATGCCCGACCGAAACGACCCGTACAGCCACAACCCCGCCGACGCCGAGTGGGTCAAATCCCCGTTCTCCGGTGACGACAACGGCAGTTGCGTCATCATCTCGCGCTTCGACAACGGCGACGTCTGGCTCAGTGACGACAAGAACCCGAACCGCCCCCACCTCGCCTTCGACCAGGCCGAATGGACCGCCTTCGTCCAGGCCATCGAAGCCCACGACCCCCGCTTCACCGCCTGACCACCCATCGGGAGGCCAAGATGCGCGACCGCCACGACCCCTACGACCACAACCCCGCCGACGCCGACTGGACCAAGTCCCCCTTCTCCGGCGACTCCAACGGCAACTGCGTGATCATCGCCCGCTTCGACAACGGCGACGTCTGGCTCGGCGACGACAAGAATCCCGGCCGCCCCCACCTCGCCTTCGACCAGGCCGAATGGACCGCCTTCGTCCAAACCATCGAAGCCCGCAACCCCCGCTTCACCGCCTGACCACCCACCGCCCGGGCCGGGACCGCCGGGAAGCCCTGAGTGGCTGTTGCTGGCACCGGGCCGGTTCACGCTAGCGAAGGCCGTGGCTGGGCAAGGCGCCGGGTCATGAGCATCGTCGCCGACCAGTAGACCATCGCCTCCGCGCTGGTGGTGGAGCGTTCGAAGTCCCGCACGAGGCGACGGCTTCGCATCAGGTGGGCGAAGAACCGCTCACCCGATCGAGAAAGGCGGGGAGTGACGTGGTTACGGGATCGCTGATCCCGGCCGCCTGGCCTCTCGGGCACGAAATTGTGGAGCGTCGCCGAGCTGCCCGAGGCTAGGTTGGCGCGGTGCATCCGATCCGTTTCGAGGCCGCCACGACAGACGGCGTCCATCTCTTCCACTACCTCCCCGGCAATGACCTGGCGGTGACTCGGCACTGGCCTGGCCTGTGGCAGGAATGGCCTGAGGAGGGGACGCCGCACACCGAGTGGGCCGTGAACAACAACAACATGGAGGAAGTCGCCGTCTATGTGGGCCTGGCGTGGCGTCTGACGGCCGGCCTGGACCGCTATGTGATCCCGACGTACTACTGCGACGACGCCGAGCGTTTCCTGAAGCAAACGCCGATGCCGGTGAGCTGGGAGTACGAGGTCGACGCCAAAGCGCCGACCTCCACCACACGGGACAAGGGCTTCGTACCTGGTCGTACGGCGAAGCCCCTTCGGGTGGAGCCGACCGCCGCGGAGCTGGACCATGCCGGTCGTGCGGGCTTGTTCCGGTTGTCGACGCCTCGCGACCTGGTATCCGCGCTGCATGCGGTGATCTTCGATGCCTCGTCGGAGACCACGGTGTTCGCAGTCGCCCCCGGACCGGAGCGTCGCCAGCGTCTGGTGAGCGCGTTGAGCGGCCCGACTCCCCCTACTCTGGCCGAAGTCCTTGAGGGAGAAGGGGTGTTCGTGGACCTGACGATCGGCTCGGATTTCGACTACTACGACTCGGTCATGGTGGCGTCGCGCGCCGATCTGCGGCACCGGGTCGATGACCTGGCCGCCGACTATGCGCGCAGGATCTCGGCATATGAACTGCGCCTGGACGAACTCGCAAGTGTTCCGGACTTCCTCCGGGCGATGCCGGAGCTTGCCGGTGTGGACTTGGACGTTCCCTGAGCCCTGGATCACTCGATCGAGACCCTCGTTCGATCGGCAAGCCGCTTGATCGGTACGACAACAGCTTCCGAGTGCCGTCGAGCAGCTGGCGGTGGACCGCGGGGACGGCGGTGACGCGCAGGGTGTAGCCCTGGCCGCGCCGCACCGTGACGCCCTGATCGAGGGCGGTGGGCCGGCGGACTCCAGCCCGGTGGTGCGGAGGAAGTCGGCGACCGTGCCCGGCATGTCGGGCGTGACCGGCAGCTCGGGGACGGTGCAGGGCGAGGCGGTCGCGGTGGAGCACGTCGAGGACGTCGAGCACGTCGAGGATGTGCCCGGTGCCGCGTACGAGGCGGAACATCTCGCAGATGTGCACGGTCTCGCCCGGCCGCGCACAGGTGAGCGGTTCGCGGAACTTCGGGCGCTGGAGGGGGTGGAGGCGGCTGGAGGTGCTCGGCGCCTCCTCGAAACGCCGTCGGCGTCGAGGGTCAGGCGCCGAAGCCGTCCTCAAACTCCGCGCACTGCTCGCCAACGGCGCCCTCGATGCGAACCACTGACCGAGGGCCGGGACCTGGAGCCGATACGGCGCCGGCGATCACAGCCGGTCACCAGCAGGCTGGTTCGGTTGATCCCCGAGGCCGCACCCGTCGCCACTCACCGCATGCCCCGCGGTGAGCGGCGTCGGCATTACCGCTCATCTGATCGACCGTCAACCAGTTCATCCGAACTGCCCCACACGCACAGCTCCCGCCATTACGCTCCCAAGCGTGATCACGCCCGGCGTCGATCCGGGCGCATTCCGTCATCACCACCACAGGGAGCGCATGCCATGAGCGAGCTGGTGTACCCGTCCGACCCCGGCCTCAACGGCCACGCCGTGGACGCGGCCGAACGCACGTACAAGATGAACGGCTTCGACCCGGCGCGGGAGGACTCGAAGCTCTCCTACACGCCCTGCCGGGTCGCCAAGCCCGCCTTCAACACCTACCACCGCAGCGGCGAGCAGACCGTGTCCGGCTTCCTGGACACCACCTGGGCCTACGACAGCCGCCTGACGGACGACACCGGCGGCCCCACCGGCGGGCCGGGCGCGGACCTGACCCGGCTGGAGGCCGCGAACGGCGCCTTCGACGAGATCGTCCTCGGCCTGGTCGGCCTCGTCGGCGGCCAGGGCAGCCTGGCGGCCGCCACCGCCCAGGCCGCCCAGGACTTCGGCATCGCCTCCTCCGAGCGCGGCGCCGTGACCTTCATCGACGCCTGGAGCGCGGCCGCCGCCTACCTCGGCTACGGGTTCGACGGCTGGGTCTCCAACGACTACCAGGACCTGTTCACCCAGCCGAAGGCCCAGGGCCTGCTGGGTGCCGCCCGGCGCCTCAAGGAGCGCAACCCGAACCTCTCGGTCGGCCTGCACATCGGCGGCTGGGACCTGAGCGAGGCCTTCCACTCCATCGCCCAGGAGCCCGCCTCGCGGCGGCGGTTCGCCCAGTCCGTCGTACGGGTCTTCCGTGCCTTCCCGATGTTCTCCACCCTCCACCTGGACTGGCGCTGGCCCGGCTCGGCCGGCGCCCCGGAGGCCGGGTACGGCCCGGAGGACGCCGGGAACTACGCCGAGCTCATCCGCGAGACCAGGGCCGCGCTGTCCGCCGCCGACCGGAACGCCACGATCGCCGTCGCGGTGCCGGCCTCCGCCGCCCAACTGGACGCGATGAACGTCCCGCTCCTCATCGAGGCCGGCGCCGACCGACTGGACCTGATGTCCTTCGACTTCTTCGGCAGCCCCTGGTCCGAGAAGCTCGGGCACCACACCTCGCTGCGCCGCGATCAGGACAGCAGCCAGACGGACTGCGTCGACAACGCCGTCACCCACCTCATCGAGCACGCCGGCGTGGCTCCTCACCGCATCCACCTCGGCTACGCCACCACCACCCGCAACGCCAAGCACGCGCACATCACCGGTATTTCGCCCCTGCGCGGCAGGTACGACAACGGCTCGGGCGAGACGGTCGGCTCCTTCGCGCCCGGCACGAGCACCTGCGCCGACGTGCTGCGCAACTACCTCGACCTGGAGCAGGGCGAGGGCCGCAACGGCTTCGAGCTGTACACGGACGCCGTCGCCGACGCCGACTACCTCCACAACCCGAGCACCGGAGTCTTCCTTTCCCTCGACACCCCGCGCTCCGTCCGCGCCAAGGCCGAGTACGCCCGCGCCCGGGGCCTCGGCGGCCTGTTCGCCGAGCACGCCGAGGCCGACCCGGGCGTGCTCACCAACGCCGCCCGCGAGGGCCTGGGGCACACCGTCACCGCGACGGTCGTCGACATGAAGCCCCTCTACGTCACCGGCCGCAGCTGACGGCGGGCGGCGCCGTCCGCACCGCGGGCATCACGGGAGGTCCCGTGATGCCCGTCGTCGGCCCGCTAGTGCTGCTCCGCGGAAGTTCGTGGAGGGGTGTTGATCAGATATCCAGTCCG
>NZ_JBHWIR010000343.1:0-4192 GCF_042731835.1 Kitasatospora sp. NPDC059817
GACTCCCTCCTCCGCCTTGCGATGCACGCACCCCAACGCCGCCACGCCCGCCCTCCGGGCGGACGACGGGGGTTCGAAGACACGCCCTAGGGGGTGGTGGCCGTGGGGGTGGGGAGGGGCTCGGGGATGCCGGGGAAGGCGGGGTCGGCCGCGCCCCAGCGGTGGGCGCGCAGGGCGCAGTCGCGCAGGGCGTCGGCGGCGGCGCCCCGCTGGGGGCCGGGGACGGCGGCGACCAGGTCGGCGTAGACGGTGGTGAGCCGGGTTTCGAGGTGGGCGGCGAGCTTGGTGGCGCCGGCCGCGTCGGTGACGGCGAACGGGAGCTGGTAGCCGGCGGCCGCGGCGGCCGGGGTGGCGCCGAGGGAGCCGATCAGCCGTTGCCAGGCGTCCCGCCGGGCCTCGTGGGCGGCGTAGGCGGTGCGGGCGTCGGTGCGCTGCTGGTCCTCGGGGAGCCGGGCGCCGACCACGCCGTAGCCGTAGACGGCGGCGTGTTCGGCGCCGAGGGCGCCCTGGAGGGCGGTGACCGCTGCGGTGGCGGCGGGGTCGGCCGACGGGCCGGCGGAGGGGGAGCCGGTGGGCTGGTCGCTCGGGGGCGCGGTCGGCGCCTCGGTGGGGGTGGCGGCTGGGGGCGGGGCGACCAGCGGGGTGGTGTCGCCGAGGGCGACGGCGTGCAGCACGTCGGAGGCGGCGACCGAGGCGAGCAGCCGGGCCAGCGGCGGTCGGGCTGCGGCCAGGTCGGCGAGGCGGGCTTGGGCGGTCTGCCGTTCGAGTGCGGCGAGCGCGGCGGGGGTGCCGACCGGCGTTCCGCTCGGTGTCCCGCTCGGGCTGGTCGAGGGCGCGGTCGAGGGCGTGGTGGAGGGCGCGGTGGAGGGCGTGGTCGAGGGCGTGGCCGGGGGCGCCGGGGGGATCGAGGCGGCCGGCAGCCCGTAGGCGAGGGCGGCGCGGTGCTGGGCCACCTCGGCCCGGAGCGGCTGCAGCACGGCGGCCTGGGCGCCGTCCGGGCCTGCGAGCAGGGCGTCGTAGCCGGCCAGCAGGGTGTCGGTGGCGGCGATGGAGCGCAGGATGACCGGTTCGTCCGGGTTCGGCAGCGGGCCGCGGTTGCCGGGCATGGCGTCGTCGCCGCCGTGGGAGCCGGTGCAGGCGGTGAGGGTGGTGAGGGCGAGCAGCCCGAGAGCCAGGAGCGTGCGTCGGCTGGGCGGCTGCATGGGTGTCACTCCGGGGCGTGTGCGGGAGGGCGGCCTCCCCGCCTGCCCTTCGTAGGCGTGAATGATTACAGAATCCCCACGATTCCGGGCGGGGATTCGGATCTTGGGACGCCCCGGGAGCGGGTGTGAGCTTGCTCGCAGTGGGTGGCGTGCGCCCGGTCGGGGGTGGTCCGGAATCGGTGGTTCGCGGCTTCACCGGCTAGGCTTTGGGCCGAGCTGCCGTGACCCGGTGTGCGCCGGACCGGCGCCGGAGGGCGCGGAGCGACCTTCTGACAACAGCAGACGCGGCCGAGGAGTCCACCCGGATGAGCACCACCCACACCGACCGGCTGCGCGCGTTGCTGGAGCCGCTGGCCGTGCAGGCCGGTCTGGACCTGGAGGACGTCAAGGTCACCAAGGCCGGCAGCCGCCGCCAGGTGCAGATCGACGTCGACACCGACGGCGGCGTGGACATGGACGCCATCGCCGAGTTCAGCCGGGTGGTCGGTGAGGCTCTGGACGAGTCGGACCTGCTGGGCGACGAGCCCTACCTGCTGGAGGTCGGTTCGCCGGGCGCTGAGCGCTCGCTGGACCTGCCCCGGCACTGGCGTCGCGCGGAGGGCCGACTGGCCAAGATCCACCTGGTCGACGGCGGGGAGATCGTCGCCCGGGTGCTGGAGGCGGACGAGGACGGCGCGCTGGTCGAGGTGCAGCCGGTGAAGGGCCGTGGCCGTCCGAAGGAGCGCCGGCTGGCGTACGCCGAGGTGGATCGGGCGCGCGTGCAGGTCGAGTTCAACCGCAAGGACGACAAGCTCCTCGACGAGGCCGCGGACTACGCGGACGACGACGCCTCCGAGGAGGGGGACGACGGTGCGCTGTGACCTGCGCACCGCCCGGACCATGACGAACGTGACGAAAAAAGACGAGGAGGCGTAGCCGTGGACATCGACATGAGTGCCCTGCGCACGCTGGTCAACGAGAAGAACATCCCCTTCGACCTGCTGGTCGAGTCCATCGAGTCCGCCCTCCTCACCGCGTACCACCGCACCGAGGGCTCGCGCCGCCGCGCCCGGGTGCACCTGGACCGCAAGTCCGGCCACGTCACCGTGTGGGCGACGGAGGACCCGGCCGAGCTGGACGAGGGCGTCGAGCCCAAGGAGTTCGACGACACCCCGAACGGCTTCGGCCGGATCGCGTCCAGCATCGGCATCCAGGTGATGATGCAGCGTCTGCGCGACGCCGCCGACGACCAGACCTTCGGTGAGTACGCGGGCAAGGAGGGCGACATCGTCACCGGTGTCGTCCAGCAGGGCAACGACCCGAAGAACGTGCTGGTCGACATCGGCAAGCTGGAGGCCATCCTGCCGCCGCAGGAGCAGGTCCCGGGCGAGGACTACCGGCACGGCACCCGGCTGAAGTGCTACGTCGTGGCGGTGCGCCGCGGTGTGCGCGGGGCCTCGGTGACGCTGTCGCGGACGCACCCGAGCCTGGTGAAGAAGCTGTTCGCGCTGGAGGTCCCGGAGATCGCGGACGGCAGCGTGGAGATCGCGGCGATCGCCCGTGAGGCCGGCCACCGCACCAAGATCGCGGTCTGGTCGCGCCGGGCCGGGCTGAACGCCAAGGGCGCCTGCATCGGCCCGATGGGCAGCCGGGTGCGCGCGGTGATGGGCGAGCTGCACGGCGAGAAGATCGACATCGTCGACTGGTCGGAGGACCCCCGGGAGATGGTCGCCGCGGCGCTGTCCCCCGCACGGGTGACCAGCGTGGAGATCGTCGACCTGGCCCAGCGTTCCGCCCGGGTGATCGTGCCGGACTACCAGCTGTCGCTGGCGATCGGCAAGGAGGGGCAGAACGCCCGCCTCGCCGCCCGCCTCACCGGCTGGCGGATCGACATCCGTCCGGACACCGAGGGCCAGCCCGAGGACGGCGGTCGGGACACCGACCGCTGAGTGCGGCGCTGACCGGTCGTTCGCCCTGCCAAAGCCCCCCGTCGTTCCGCCCGGGATCGGTGGGGCGGCGCCATGTCCCTTCGGAGGGGTAGACTTGCCTTCGTCTGGCCGGACGCACGTCCGAGCACGCCCGGAACGCACCTGCGTGGGCTGCCGCAAGCGAGCGGCCAAGCACCAGCTGTTGCGTGTCACGGCGGTCGAGGGCGTCTGCGTCCCTGATCCCCGTGGTGCACTGCCGGGCCGGGGCGCTCACCTGCACCCCGATCCGGCCTGCCTCGACCTCGCGGTCCGCCGTCGGGCGTTTCCCCGGGCCTTCCGCCTCCAGGGGACGCTCGACACGGAGCGGCTCCGCGAGTTCATCGGGGAGCGGACCGTCGACACCCCGGCGCCCTGAGTCCATCAGGCCGCCCGGTGGGGCGACACCCGCTACGGCCGCCGCTCAGTGCGGCGGGAGAACCACCGCAACAAGCACGGTTCGCGGGCAGCCGCGTGCCGTGCCACCAGTCAGGTACCTCGCGATGTGGAAGTAGGTCGAGATTGCGATGAGCTCTCGATGAGTACGCGATGAGTACGCGATGGGTACGCCCATGAAGTAGCGACGGTCCGGCGGACGAGACACCCCGGACTCATAGACAGGAGTGAAGTGGCTAAGGTCCGGGTTTACGAACTCGCCAAGGAACTTGGCTTGGAGAGCAAGGCCGTCATGGCCAAGCTGACCGAGCTCGGTGAGTTCGTCCGTTCGGCGTCCTCGACGATTGAGGCGCCGGTCGTACGAAAGCTGACTGACGCGCTTGGTGTGGCCCCCACCGGTGGTGGTTCCGCTGCCAAGCCGGGCCCGCGCAAGAGCGCGGCGCCCCAGCCCGCGGGTGGCTCCGCCGCCGCGGGTGCACCCAAGCCGGGTGCTCCGACCCCGGGTCCGCGCCCCAGCGCGACCCCTGGTCCCCGTCCCACCCCGGCCGCGGCCCCTGTGGCCGAGGCCGCGCCCGCCGCCCCCGCCGCCCCCCCCCCCGCCCAACCGGCGGGGGGGCCGCACCCCCGGCCCGTGAAGTAAAAAAAAAAGAA
>NZ_JBHWIR010000344.1:0-4170 GCF_042731835.1 Kitasatospora sp. NPDC059817
GCGGCGCCGGGGGGGCGGGGGGCGGCGTGGGCGGGGGGCCCGTTCCGGCGGGGGGGGGGGCGCGCGGGCCCCCCCCCGGCGGCCCTGGCGGTGGCGGCGGCGCTGCTGACGGCGTCCGCCTGCGGCGCCTCCCCCGTGCCGGACGGCGCGGCCGACGACGCGGTCGCCGCCGCCGACGGGCGGCCGCTCGCGCTGGTCTACCGGGGCCCGGCGGCCTGCGAGGGCTGCCCGGAGGCGGCGCGGGAGCTGCTGGAGCGCGACGGCTTCGCGGTGCGCTACGTCGGTCCCGAGGAGCGGCTGCGCTTCGGCGCGGGCGTGCTGGCCGGCGCCGCGCTGTACGTGCAGCCGGGCGGCACCAACGGGCAGGAGGTGAGCACCGCGTGGGGCCTGCTGCAGCGCGACCCCGGCTTCTCGCCGGAGCTGGTGCGCGACTTCGTCCGGGGCGGCGGGCGCTACCTGGGCCTGTGCATGGGCGGCTACCTGGCCGGCGACCCGGGCTACGACCTCCTGCCGGGCGACTCCGGGCAGTACATCCACTCCCGGGGGGCGACCGTCACCGACGAGCAGGACCGCCTCGTCGACGTCGCCTGGCGCGGCCGCCCGCAGCGGATGTACTTCCAGGACGGCCCGTACTTCGACGTCGACGGCCCGGGCGTGGACGTCCTGGCCCGCTATTCCAACGGCCGCGCCGCCGCCGTCACCGCCCCCTACGGCGCCGGCCGGGTGGCGGTCAGCGGCCCGCACCCGGAGGCCCCCGCGGACTGGTACCGCGACTACCACCTGCCCGACGAGTCGAAGACCGGCCTGGGCCTGGGCGCCGACCTGCTGCACGACCTGATGGCGGCGACCCCCTCGTCCTGACGTTCCGTCAACTCGCCTGCGGGTGAGCTGCGGTGTCACGCCCGCTCGGCGGGTCCGGCGGGGAACTCGACGCGCAGCCGGGTGCGGGTGCGCATCAGGATGCGGCCGAGCATGTTCCTGCCGGTGCCGGTGCGTCCGCGCCCCCAGTAGTGGTCGGTGCCGGTGTCCTCGACGAGTTCCTCGTCGCCGGTGGCGAGCAGGACGGCGCGGATGTCCGGGTGCTCCCGGAACTTGGCCGCCACCGCCCGGCGCATCACGTCGTCCTTGACGCGCTCCCAGTCGCGGCGCAGCGGTCCGGCCGGGTCGCGGCCCAGTTCGGCGGCGCGCAGCGGGGTGCGGGCGCGGCGGACGAGGTCGGCGTGGCGGGTGCCGGCGAACTTCTGGGCCTGGAAGTAGTGCTCGGAGGTGGGCCAGAGGTGTCCGTCGAGGTGGAGGGGGTGGGGGGAGAAGTTGGAGAAGCAGCCGTGCGGGGCTTCGTCGGCGCCGTAGAAGTAGATGGTCATCGGGGCCTCGTGGAGGGGGTGTTGGCGGGAGCCGTACGGTCGCAGGCGTGCAGCCGCGCCCGCAACCGGTTTTCGTCCGGTCGCGGGCGCGGGTTCGACGGGCCTCGGCGCGGCCTCGGCGCGGTTCACGTGGTGCTCCGTCAGCGGGACGGTGCGCAGCGGGAGCCCCCGGGGCCGGCCGGTGGCGCTACCGCCCGGCGGGATGCAGGACGCGGTCGGCCACCAGGTCCGGCCGGTCGGTCGGCAGGGCGTGGCCGGCGCCGGGCACGATCTCCGTCCGGGCCGAGGGCACGAGGCGGCCGAGGCGCTCGGCGACCGCGTGCGCGTCGTGCATGGCGCTGCGCTCCCCGAGCAGGAACAGTGCGGGGACGTCCAGGCCGCGCAGTTCCTCGTCGGACAGGACCGGGGGCACCGGGAGCGCGCGGCGGAACCCCATCGACGCGCGCATCAGGGCCATCAGTTCGGTCTCCAGGATGGCGCTGTTGCCGACCAGGCGGGCCAGCCGGGGGCGCAGCGCCCGCGGCGCGGTGGCGGCGAGGCCGCCGGCGATCACCCAGGCGTAGAACCGGGCGCCCATGTCGGCGAAGCCCGCCGGGTCCACCAGGGTGAGGGAGGCGACCCGCCCGGGGTGGTGGATCTGGTGGTGGAGCGCCAGCCAGCCGCCGTAGGAGCAGCCGACGACCTGGGCGTCCGTCACCTCCAGTGCGGCCAGGAGTTCGTCCAGCCAGGCGGCCGCGTCCCGGCCGTCGGCGATCGGGGCGCTCTGCACGCTCGCGCCCGGTTCGCCGACCGTGTCGACGGCGATGACCGGGCGGTGGCGGGCCAGCGTGTCGATGTAGCGGTGCCACATCAGTGCGTTTCCGCCCGAGCCGGACAGCAGCACGATCGGCTCGCCGTGCTGCGGGCCGGTCCGGTAGACGCGGGTGGTCCCGAACGCGGTCGGGAGGTCCAGCGCCGTCCGCGGCCCGGGCCACAGTTCCGTCAGGGCCCGCTCGTAGGCGGCGCGAAACCGGTCCCCGGCCTGGTCGTTCTTGAACTGGCTGATTCGCATGATACATGTGTATCACGGCATGATACGGGTGTACCAGGGAGGTCGCACATGAACGCGCGGGTCGATCACGAGGAACGCCGGCGGCAGATCGCCGAAGCGCTGCTGCGCATCGCCGACACCCAGGGGCTGCAGGCGGCCAGCATGCGGGCGGTCGCCACCGAGGCGGGCGTCTCCCTGCGGCTGGTGCAGTACTACTTCACGACCAAGGAGGGGCTGCTGCTGGACGCGCTGGAGCGGCTCGGCGCCCAGCTCCAGGCCCGCATGGCGGCGTGGATCACCGCGGCCGCCACCCCGCCCACGCCGCGCGGCCTGGTGACCGCGGTCCTGTCCAGCATCCTGCCCACCGACCCGGAGAGCCGCCGGATCACCCGCACCTACGCCGCGTACTACACGCTGGTGCTCAGCGATCCCGCGCTGGTGGAGAAGCACGGGACGCCCCAGCCCGACCTGCTGGAGGGCTTCCTCGCCAAGCAGGTCCGCACGGCCCAGCAGGCCGGGCAGATCGACCCCGCCAGGGACCCGGAGATGACCGCCGCCGGGCTGCTGGCCATGGTCAACGGCCTCGGCTCCAGCGTGCTCGGCGGCCAGCGCACCGGCGACGCCGCGCTGGCGATCCTCACCCACCACCTGGACGAGCTGTTCCGCGGCCGTCCCCGCGGTGACGCCGCCCCGGACCTGCCGACCGCCTGACCTGTCGCCCCCGGACCGGCCGGCCTTCCCCCGCCGCCGGGGCGGGCCGCCGTTCGGCCGGATCCCGTCCGGCCGCCCCGCAGGCGCCCTGTCCGCCCCGGCGCCGGTGCACGAGAATGTGCCGGTCCCGCGCGAGGGGCCGGCGAAAGCGGCCAACTCCCCTACCGGGCAATCCTTTTCCGTTACCGAATGGGGAGGTTCACCGACCGTGTACAGGAGACTTCCGCAAGCCGTGCTGTCGGGTGTGCTGGTCGTGGCCTTCGCGGGGACGACCGCGTGGGCCACGACGACCACGACGACCACGGCGGGCACCGCCCCCGCGCCGGGCGTCGCCGCCGGGTGCGGGGCCGACGCGACCGCCCAGGGCCTGGCCAGTACCGCGCTCCCGAACACCCTGCTGGAGACGCCGCGCTCCGACGGGCGGACCGAACAGTTCCAGCAGTTCTACGACAGTTCGGCGGCCTCCCTCCTGCCCTTCGTCTGGCACCGCTCCCAGGACGCGCCCGGGGGCGCCTACGGCGGCTGGGAGCGCGTCAGCGCCACCCCCGTGGGCCCGAAGCTGTACCAGGTGAGCGCCGTCGAGAACGGCGCCGGCGCCCTGGAGGTGTTCTTCGCCTCCTACGGCGGCTTCTGCCACACCGTCCTGCCCGCGCCCGGCGGCTCCTGGACCCCGACCGAGAACTTCGAGCTGTCCCCGCCGCCGTACCACGGCGGGCTCACGCTCTTCAGGGAACGCGACGGCCGGCTGCACGCCTTCGCCTCCGGCGCCGGCACGAACGCGGCGATGGAGGTGCGCAGCCAGGACGTCGACGCCCAGGACTCCTGGGGCCCGGTGCGGCAGCTGCCCAGGCTGCCGGACCCCAACGCGGGCCTGGGCGCGCCGACCTCGATCGTCCAACTGCCGGACGGGCGGCTGCGGGTGACCGTCCGCGAGTGGAACCGCGACCGCTCGTGGCGGACCACCGAGGTGGACCGGTTCGTCTCCTGGGAGCCGTGGCAGCTCTGCGCGGACAGCACCTGCGCCTGACGCCCGGGCGGCGGGCGGCGGGCGGCGGGCGGCCGGGC
>NZ_JBHWIR010000345.1:0-4056 GCF_042731835.1 Kitasatospora sp. NPDC059817
ACTGCAGGGGGGACCCTGTGGGAGAGTAGGACGCCGCCGAACAATCATTCACAGAGAACCCCCATCCGGGAAACCGGATGGGGGTTCTTTGCGTTGTGGTTCATTCGTCCTGGAGTTCTTCGTCCTCTTCCCACCGCCGTGATTGTGCCTGGGCCGACGCCCGGCCATCGGGTTGAGGCGGTACCGCCGCCGTGCCCCACGCCGGTCGGGTCAGCCAGGCGTCCCTGTCGTGGGTGAGCCGGGCGATGCCCGTCCCGTCCGGCCGCATGGTGTAGAGGTCGGCCCCGGAGCCGGCGGGGTCCTGGGCGAAGACGATGGACTTGCCGTCGGGCGCGTAGGCGGCGGTGCCGTAGAAGACGTCGGACGGGGCGGGGGTCAGCGCGCCGATGGCGGTGCCGTCGGGGTGGACGGTGTAGATGCCGCCGCCGGGGGCGTCGGCGCGGCCGGCCGGGTGGGTGGTGAAGAGGATCTGGGTGCCGTCGGGGGACCAGTTGGCGCGGTCTCCGGCGCGCAGTTCCCAGGGGGTGAGTTGCCGGAGCCCGGTGCCGTCCGCGGCGACGACGTAGATGGCGCGGCTGTTGGCGGGCTGACCGGTGGCGTTGGTGCGGTACTCGAAGGTGAGTTGCTTGCCGTCGGGGGACCAACTGGGGTTGCTGACCTGCCCGGAGTACGGCTTGTCGTTGGTGAGGAAGGTGAGCCGCTGGACGTCGGTGCCGTCGGGGCTCATCAGGTAGAGGTCCGAGTACTGGACCTGGTATTTGTCGGCCGGGTCGAGGGCGCCCCAGGAGCGGCTGAAGGCGAGTTGCTTGCCGTCGGGCGAGTAGGCGGGGGCGCGTTCGTCCTCGTTGGCGCAGTCGGCGGTGCCGGTCTCGCAGAGCTGGCCGATCTGCTGGGCTCCGTCGCCGGTGTTGGCGACCGTCCAGAGGCGGGCGGCGCCGCTCCGTGGGTCGGTCCGGTCGAAGGCGATCGTGCTGCCGTCCGGGGACCAGTCGGGGCGGTCGTCGCGGGTGCGGTCGGGCGGCTGGGTGACCTGGTGCCAGTTGGTGCCGTCGGGTGCGAGGGTCACGATGGCGCTGGTGGTGCGGGCGGCGTCGAGGAATTCCCCGCCGACGATCAGGCCGTTGTGCGCGGGGGCCGCAGGCGTTCCGGCGGCGGCGCCGACCACGCCGGGGCTCGCGGCGGCGGTCGGCGACTCGGGTGCGGTGGAGGGGGCGTCCGCCTGGATCTCGGACAGGGGGATCTCACCGGGTTCGGCGCCGCACCCGGTGAGCAGGGCGCTCAGCAGCAGAAGGCCCGCACCGGCGCTGGCGCGGGTGCGGGCCTCGGGTGTGGACCTGGGGGACTGCCCTGTGCGGGTCATCCGTGTCATATCCGCTCCGACCTTTCCGACCTCTCCGGCGTTCGCTCCGTCTCCGATGCTGGACGAAGGACCCTCAAAGGGGCTGTCACTGTGTCAGACGGGGAGCGTCGGCGACCGGGCGACACGCGACGCCTGGCGTTCGGTCGGTCACACGGAGTAGAAGGTCTCGCGGAGTGGCGAAGTGGAGCGCCGGTGCGGGGTGGAACAGGGGCGAGGTGGAACCCGGGCGGGGCCGGTCAGCCCCGGGCGGCGCGGCGCTCGGCCTTGGCGAGGGCCTCCGCCTCGTCCTCGGCCTCGGCGACCTCCAGGGTGGGCGCGGTGCCGTCGAGGTGGGTGGGCAGCCACCAGGTGTCGTCCGGGCCGGAGGGCTTGCCGGGATACTCGCGCTGGGCCTGGTCGAGCATCTCGCTCATGGCCGCGCGCAGCCGTCTGGTGACCATGACGGGCTTGTCGTCCGGGCCGAGGTGAATCGGTTCGCCGATCATGATGGTGACGGGGACGTGGCGCTTGGTCAGGGTCTTCGGGCGGCCCTTGGTCCAGAGCTGCTGGGTGCCCCAGAGGATGACGGGCAGCAGCGGGGTGCCGGAGTCGGCGGCCATCCGGGCGGCGCCGGTCTTGAACTTCTTCAGCATGAACGAGCGGCTGATGGTCGCCTCGGGGAACACCCCGACGACCTCGCCGGCCTTGAGGGCGCGCACGGCGGCCTCGTACGCGGGCTGCCCGTCGGTGCGGTCGACCGGGATGTGCTTCATGCCGCGCATCAGCGGGCCGGAGACCCGGTGCTTGAAGACGTCGTCCTTGGCCATGAAGCGGGTCTTGCGCTTGCCGCCGCGGTAGGCGCCGAGGCCGGCGAAGAGGAAGTCCAGGTAGCTGATGTGATTGCTGACCAGTACGGCTCCGCCCCTGGCGGGGATGTTCTCGGCGCCTACGATCTTGATCCGCACGTCGAGCGCACGGAAGGCGGTGAGTGCGGCGCCGATCACCGGCGGGTACACGAACTCTGCCACGGTCAGTCCTGACTTCCACGGGCCGGAGCCCGGTACGGCGGGTACCCGTGTCGCTGAGTGGGGGCCGACCGGAGCGCGGCACGCCGCGGCGGTCACGGGTGATTCACGGAGATGATCCCCCGAACGAGTGCCTGCTGTCACCTGAGCCGTGCGGTCAAGCGGATATTCGCGGTGTGATCTCCGTGATGAGTTCGGGTGGGAACTTTTCCCTCCCCGGCGACCTGGAGGCCCGGTCCGTCCCGAAGGCCCAGGGGCCCCAGGGCTGCGGTCAGGCTCCGGCGCCGAGGCGCCCCTGGGCGCGCCGGACGAGGGGGTAGATCTCGCGGCCGAGGCAGTAGCCGAACGCGGCGTTGAGGAAGGCCGCGGCCAGGGCGACGGCCGTGGCGAGTAGGCCGAGCCAGGCCACCCCGGTGAGGAAGCCGAGGGCGCCGACGGCGGCGAACACCAGGCCGACTCCCTGCGCGAAGCGGGGCGGCCGCTCGTCCTCGGTCTCGGAGGGCGGGGTCAGCCGGGGGAGGAGGAAGGCCTGGTAGAGCCAGCCGTAGGGGGAGAGCCGCAGGCCGCCGAACGCGCCGAGTGCGAAGACGAGGGCCTGGACGGCCAGCAGCACGTCGCTGCCGGTGATGAGGGCGGCGGCCAGGACGACCGAGGTGAGCGCGGCGGCGAAGCGGGGACCGCGAGGGTCGATCTGCACGAGGGCTCCGGGAGGGTCGCGACGGGCGGCGGCGGGGCGCGTCAGCGACAGCGGGTGGTGGTGGCCCGGCCCAGGTCGACGACGCGGCGGGAGGTCAGCAACGGCGGTGCGGTGCGGTCGGATTCCACCCGGCGATCGTACGCGGGCCCGGCCCGGTGGTCGACCTCCCTTTCGGGGCCCGGGGCCGCTGCCGCAGACTGGGGGATGGCCGGGTTGGTGGTGTGCGTCGTCGTGCCGGCGCCGGCGACCGCCTCCTGGCTGCTACGGGTACGGCGCGACGGGAGGCTGAGGGTGCGCACCAACGGCGGGGCGGTACGGCTGTCGGAGGCGGAGCTGGGCGGGGCGCTCGGCGAGCGGGCGACGCTGGTTCAGTTCTCGACGGCGTTCTGTCAGCCGTGCCGGGCCACCCGCCGGGTGCTCGCGGAGGTGGCCGGCATGGTCGACGGGGTGGCGCACGTAGAAGTGGACGCCGAGGAGCGGCTGGAGCTGGTCCGCCGGCTGGAGATCCTGCGCACGCCGACCGTCCTGGTGCTGGACGGGGGTGGCCGGGTGGTGCGTAGGGCGGCCGGACTGCCGCGCAAGGTGGACGTGATCGCGGCGCTCGGCGAGACGGTGTGAGCCGGGGCCCCGGCGGTCCTGTGGCGGATATGTAGCCCGATCAGGTGGTGTCGGGGTTGCCCTGGGGCAGGATGGGCGCAGACGGAAGTGCAGCCGCCCGGCCTAAGCTACTGGCCAGTAGTGACCACTGGACTACTGCCGAGTATGCTGCCAGGAAGTTCCGGACCGGCACGGGAACTCGCTGCCCGGAGCGGGTGCGCACCGTGTTCGCGCCCCGCTTGCACAGCCGCAGCCGCCGGACGAGACCAGTACAGGAGACAGGCCGTGAGCTTGAGGATCGTTGTCTGTGTGAAGTACGTGCCGGACGCGACGGGTGACCGTCGGTTCGCGGACGACCACACCACCGACCGGGAGGGTGTGGACGGCCTTCTGTCGGA
>NZ_JBHWIR010000346.1:0-3982 GCF_042731835.1 Kitasatospora sp. NPDC059817
CCCCTCCCCTCCTGGGTGCGGGGGGCGGCGGGGGGGGCCCCCCCCCGGGGGGGGGGGGGGGGGGGGGCGGGGGGGGGGGGCGGGGGGGCGCCCCCCCCCCCCCGCCACCCGGGTGGTGCCCAAGGTGGCCCAGGTGCCTCAAGTGGCCTGGGGTCAGGCGGACTTCGGCTGCTGCTGGGTGATGCAGTGGATGCCGCCGCCGTTGGCGAAGATTTCGCGGGCGTCGACGAGTTCGACGGTGCGGCCCGGGTAGGCGCGGCCGAGGACGGCGGCGGCCTCCTGGTCGCGCGGGTCGTCGAAGGCGCACAGGATCACGGCGCCGTTGGCCACGTAGTGGTTGATGTAGGAGTAGTCGACCGGTTCGCCGTCCTCGTCCAGCAGGACGGTGGGGGCGGCCAGTTCGATGACCTCCAGTGCCCGGCCCCGGGCGTCGGTGGCGGCGCGCAGGATGGCGACGAGCTCCTGGCAGACGGCGTGGTCCGGGTGGGCGGGGTCCGGCTGGACGTGGGCGACGACGACGCCGGGGCGCACGAAGGAGGCGACGATGTCGATGTGTCCGCGGGTGCCGAACTCGTCGTAGTCGCGGGTGAGTCCGCGTGGCAGCCAGATCGCCTTGGTGGTGCCGAGGAAGGCGTGCAGCTCGGCCTCGACCTCCTCCTTGGTCCAGTCCGCGTTGCGGCCCTCGCCGAGCTGGACGGTCTCGGTGACCAGGACGGTGCCCTCGCCGTCGACGTGGATGCCGCCGCCCTCGTTGATCAGCCGGGAGGCGAAGCGCTGGACGCCCGTCAGTTCGCTGATGTGCTCGGCGATGTGCTGGTCGTCGTCCCAGCGGGCCCAGGACTGGGCGCCCCAGCCGTTGAAGATCCAGTCGGTGGCGGCCAGCGAGCCCTTGTCGTCGATCAGGAAGGACGGGCCGATGTCGCGCATCCAGGCGTCGTCGAGCGGGCGCTCGACGATCTCGACCTGCTCGGAGACGTACCTGCGGGCGTCCGCGGTCTCGCCGGTGTTGACGACCAGGGTGACCGGCTCGTACCGGACGATGGTGTTGGCGACGGCGGCCCAGGCCTCGCGGCCCGCGTGCAGGTTCTCGGGGGTGTCGAAGGTGGGGTTGGCGGTGGGGAAGGCCATCCAGGTGCGGTCGTGCGGGTGCCACTCGGCGGGCATCCGGTAGCCGAGGGAGGCGGGCGTGGGGGTGGTCATCCGGGAGTCCTAGGGGGAGGCGTTCGGCGGAGGTGTCAGCGGAAGCGGAAGTGGCAGCGGAAGCGTCAGAGGAAGTAGAGGCGGCTGAGCGAGACGCTGTCCGCGGGTTCGGAGCGCAGCGGTTCGCCGTCCAGCGAGACCAGGCCGGTCTGGGTGACGTCGACGCGGCCGACCCGGGCGTTGCGGACCATGTCGCGGGGGCCGATGCCGCGGGTGTTGCGGACGCCGACGCGGCGGCGGCGGGTGGGCAGCCCGTCGGCGGGGCGGTCGAGGTAGGCGCCGTCGGCGGCGGCCTGGGCGACGAAGGCGACGGAGATGTCGGCGGCGGTGGCGCCGTGGGCGCCGAACTGCGGTCCGAGGACGAGGGGTTCGCAGGTGTCGGTGGAGGCGTTGGGGTCGCCGACCACGCCGTAGGCGGGGAAGCCGGCCTTCAGGACCAGTTGGGGTTTGGCGCCGAAGTGGTCGGGGCGCCACAGGACGATGTCGGCGAGTTTGCCGACCTCGATGGAGCCGACCTCGTGGGAGAGGCCGTGGGCGATGGCGGGGTTGATGGTGAGCTTGGCGATGTAGCGCAGGACGCGCTCGTTGTCGTCGCCGCTCTCGGTGGTGCCGTAGCCGCCGTCGAGGGGGCCGAGTTCGGCCTTCATCTTGCCGGCCATGGCGAAGGTGCGGCGGACGGTCTCGCCGGCGCGGCCCATGCCCTGGGCGTCGGAGGAGGTGATGCCGATGACGCCGAGGTCGTGCAGGACGTCCTCGGCGCCCATGGTGCCGGCGCGGATGCGGTCGCGGGCCATGGCGGCGTCGCCGGGCAGGTCGGTCTTGAGGTCGTGGGCGGAGACGATCATGCCGAAGTGCTCGCCGAGCGCGTCGCGGCCGAAGGGCAGGGTGGGGTTGGTGGAGGAGCCGATGACGTTGGGCACGCCCGCCATCTTCAGCACGTTGGGGACGTGTCCGCCGCCGCAGCCCTCGATGTGGAAGGCGTGGATCGTCCGCCCCTCCAGCACCTTCAGGGTGTCCTCCACCGACAGGCACTCGTTCAGGCCGTCGGTGTGCAGGGCGACCTGGACGTCGTACTCCTCGGCGACGCGCAGCGCGGTGTCCAGGGCGCGGGTGTGGGCGCCCATGTCCTCGTGGACCTTGAAGCCGGAGGCGCCGCCCTCGGCCAGGGCCTCGACGAGCGGGGCCGCGTCGGAGGACGAACCGCGGCCCAGGAAGCCGATGTTGACGGGCCAGGCGTCGAAGGCGTTGAAGGCGTGGCGCAGTGCCCAGGGGGAGTTGACGCCGACGCCCCAGACCGGGCCGAACTCCTGGCCGATGATCGTGGTGACGCCGGAGGCCAGCGAGGCCTCCATGATCCGCGGCGAGAGCAGGTGGACGTGGGTGTCGATGGAGCCGGCGGTGGCGATCATGCCCTCGCCGGAGACGATGGTGGTGCCGGTGCCGACGACGACGTCCACGCCGTCGAGGGTGTCGGGGTTGCCGGCGCGGCCGATCGAGGCGATCCGGCCGTCGATCAGGCCGATCGAGGTCTTGCGGATGCCCTGGATGGCGTCGATCACCAGGACGTTGCTGATCACCACGTCGCAGGTGTCGCGGACGGCGGCGGCCTTGAGGTGCAGTCCGTCGCGGGCGGTCTTGCCGAAGCCGGCCAGGAACTCCTCACCGGGGGCCTGCGAGTCGGACTCGACGCGGACGATCAGGCCGGAGTCGCCGAGCCGGATCCGGTCGCCGGCCCGGGGGCCGTGCACCGAGATGTAGTCGTGGGGGGTGATGGACGTCATGACGGCACCTCCGCGTCGTCGAAGGTGGTCAGGTAGCCGGTCGCGCGGGCCTTGGCCAAGGCGGCCTCCTTCGCGCCGGGCGCGTCCAGCGGGCCGTCGACCAGGCCGGCGAAGCCGATCGCGACGCGCTGGCCGCCGATCGGCACCAGGCCGACCTCGACGGTGGCGCCCGGGTCGAAGCGCACCGAGGAGCCGGCCGGGACGGCCAGGTGGGTGCCGTAGGCGGCGGCGCGGTCGAAGGCGAGGCGCGGGTTGGCCTCGAAGAAGTGGAAGTGCGAGGTGACCGAGATCGGCACCTGGGAGGTGTTGTGGACGGGCAGTAGCACCGTCTCCTCGACCGGGTCGTAGCCGGTGCCGGCGCCGATCAGCGCGCCGCCGGGGGCTTCGTCGCCGAGCGAGCCGGCGCCCCGGAACGGGTCGTTGACGACGGCCAGGCGGGTGCCGTCGTCGAAGACGGCCTCGACCTGGATGACGGTGACGACGTCCGGCACGCCGGGCAGCACGTCGTCGGCGGTGAGCACGCTGCGGCCGGCCTCGATGGCCTCGGCCAGGCGCCGGCCGTCGCGGGCGGCCTCGCAGACGGTGTCCGCGATCAGGGCGGTGGCCTCGGGGATGTTGAGGCGTACGCCCCGGGCGCGGCGGGCGCGGGCCAGTTCGGCTGCTGTGAAGATCAGCAGCCGGTCCCGCTCGGTGGGGGTCAGTCGCACGGTTCCTCGCTCGCGGTCGCCGGGGGAGGGGGGTCGGCTTTCGGGGGCGATGTTAGAACGTCGTTCAAACATCTCGGGCCATTGAACCCGGACCGGGCCGCCGTGTCCAGCGTTGCCGGTCCGCAGGGGTTCGGCTCGCCGGGCCCGCGGCGGGGGTGAAGGCCCGCGGGAAGGCCCGCGGGGTATGCCCGCGGGGAAATCGCGCCGCCGGGGCTGTGTCGAATAAACAGCGTTCGCTGCCGACGCCAATTCAAGTGTTGTTCTGGGGGGTGGGGGCGGGTTTAAACAAATGTC
>NZ_JBHWIR010000347.1:0-3964 GCF_042731835.1 Kitasatospora sp. NPDC059817
CCCGGCCGCACCACGAACCGGTCGCCCACGGCCAGGCCGCCGACCGGGATCCGGACCTCGGCCCCGCCGCGCAGCACGGTGACGTCCTTGGCGCCCAGTTCCAGCAGCGCCCTGAGCGCGGCGCCCGCGGTCCGCTTGGAGCGGGCCTCGAAGTAGCGGCCGGCCAGGATGAAGGCGGTGACGCCGGCCGCCGCCTCCAGGTAGATGTTCGACGGGCCGTCGCTGCGGGCGATGGTCAGCTCGAAGCCGTGCCGCATGCCCGGCATTCCGGCGTCGCCGAGGAACAGCGCCCACAGGGACCAGAGGAACGCGGCGCCGGTGCCGAGCGAGACCAGGGTGTCCATGGTCGCGGCGCCGTGCTTGAGGTTGGTCCAGGCGGCGCGGTGGAACGGCCAGGCGGCGTAGGTGACCACCGGCGAGGCCAGCACCAGCGACAGCCACTGCCAGTTGTCGAACTGCAGGGCCGGCACCATCGCCATCGCGATCACCGGCACCGCGAGCGCCACGGCCGTGACCAGCCGCTGGCGCAGCGGGGCGAGTTCGTCGACCGGCTCGGCCTGCCCGGCTTGCCCGGTCGGGCCTTCGGCGGCCGGCGGCTTCGGCAGCGCGGCGCTGTAGCCGGTGGCCTCGACGGTGGCGATCAGGTCGGCGACGTCGACGCCCGCGGGGAAGGCGACCTTCGCCTTCTCGGTGGCGTAGTTGACGCTCGCCGAGACGCCGTCCATCCGGTTGAGCTTCTTCTCGATGCGGGCCGCGCACGAGGCGCAGGTCATGCCGCCGATCGAGAGTTCCACCTCCGTGGAGGCGGGTGCCTGGGTGGTCATCGTTGCTCCTCGTGACAGTCGTCGTTCCGGGGACGTACTGAGCGTCTCCGGTCCGACCTTCATACCCTCGGGGGGTATCGGTCGGCGTCGGGTTCCTTTATACCCCCTAGGGGTACCCAGAACAAGCGGATACCCCCAGCAGGCATCCTCCGGGGTCGGCGATCCGCCCCGCCCGAAACCCCAGGGAGGTACCCACCGCCGGGCGTCAGTGCCGGTCGTGCCGGTGCCCGCCCCCGGCCGCGGGCTCGCCGCCCATCATCCGGAGCATGGCGCGGCCGCCGGTGCGCAGGAAGCGGGCGAGCAGGGCGGCGGCGAGGAGCAGGAAGGCGATGTTCAGCCAGGTCGTGTAGTTCCACTCGATGCCCGCCATCGGGATCTCGGCCTCGCGCTGGTCGGGGACCAGGCCGAGCGCGCCGAAGAGGAACTCGACGGTGTAGCCGGCCACCACCATGGCCGCGTAGAAGGTGCCGAGCAGGAACAGGGCCGTCCGACGCCCGTAGTACTTCCGGTAGATGTTGAGGATCGGCAGGATCAGCAGGTCCGCGAAGATGAACGCGACGACCCCGCCGAAGCTGATCCCGCCCTTCCACAGCACCACCGCGAGCGGCACGTTGCCGATCGAGCAGACGAAGGACGCCATCGCCACCAGCGGGCCGACCAGCGGGCCCCACAGCCGGCCGGCGAGCGGGTGGTCGGCGAAGAAGAAGGCCTGCCAGAAGGAGTCCGGCACCCAGGCGGCGATGGCACCGGCGATGAGCAGCCCGAGGACGAGGTCCTTGAGGATCGCCGCCCACTCCATCACGAACACGTGCGACACGGCCGTGATGCCCTGCCGGGACAGCAGCCGCCGGGCGAAGGAGCCCTCCCCGGCGACGGACATGTCCATCGCCGCGTGGCCCTCCATCGAGCCGGCCAGGCCGCGTTCGGCCTGGGCGCGGGCCTCACGCAGCAGCCGGTCGCGCAGCAGCAGCCGGAAGAGCAGGGCGAGGACGAGGATCATCACCGGCCCGCCGACGAACTCGGCCGCCGTGAACTGCCAGCCGAGCAACAGGGCCAGGATGACGCCGAGTTCGACGACCAGGTTGGTCGAGGCGATCTCGAAGGCCATCGCGGCGGTGAAGTCCGCGCCCTTGCGGAACAGCGAGCGGGCAAGGGCCACGGCCGCGTACGAGCAGGAGGAGGAGGCCGCGCCGAGGAGGGCGGCGACGCCGAGGGTGCGGGGGCGGTCGTCGCCGAGCAGCCGGACGACGGTGGACTTGCGGACGACGGCCTGGACGACGGCGGAGAGCAGGAAGCCGAGGATCAGCGCCCAGGCGATCTCCCAGGTCATCGATCCGGCGATGGACAGCGCGTGCAGGATCGCGTGCATGGTGGGTCCGCCTTCCCTGGTGCCCCGGGTTCGCCAGCGCCGAGCACCATATACCCGTACCGGGTATAATCCCTCGCACCTCGCCGGGGGCCCGGCCGCTCCCCCGCCAGACCCCTGTCAGACCTCCGTCAGGCCGCCGCCAGCGGGGCCGACGACTGCGCCGCCCGGTCCAGCCCGAGGTTGCGGTGGATCTCCAGGGCGGCGGTGGAGCGGTTCAGCGTGATGAAGTGCAGGCCGGGCGCACCCTCGCGGAGCAGGCGCTCGGCCATCCGGGTGGCGTGGTCGACGCCGATGCGGTGAGCGGTCGGCCGGTCGCCGCGAGCCGCCTCCAGCCGTGCGGCCAGGCCCGCCGGGAAGGAGGCACCGCTGAGTTCGGCGAAGCGGGCGATCTGGCGGACGTCGGTGGCCGGCATGATCTCCGGGATGACCGGGGTGTCACAGCCGGCCTCGGCGAGCCGGTCGCGCAGCCGCAGGTAGTGCTCGACGTCGAAGAACATCTGGGTGACGGCGTAGTCGGCGCCCGCCCGGCACTTGGCGACGAAGTGCCGGATGTCGTCCGCCCAGTCCGCCGAGCGCGGGTGGCGCTCCGGGAAGGCCGCCACCCCGACCGTGAACGCGCCGCAGCCCTTGACCAGTTCGACCAGTTCGGCGGCGTGCCGCAGGCCCCGGGGGTGCGGCTCCCAGGCGCCGTTCGGGTTGCCGGGCGGGTCGCCGCGCAGGGCGAGGACGTCGCGGATCCCGACGTCCGCGTAGCGCCGCAGGACGGCCTGGAGCTCGGCGGTGGAGTGGCCGACGGCGGTCAGGTGGGCCACCGGCCGCAGCGTGGTCTGGGCGGCGATCCGCTCGGTGGTCTCGATGGTGCGGTCGCGCGAGGAGCCGCCGGCGCCGTAGGTGACGGAGACGAAGGTCGGCGCGACCGCCTCCACCCGCCGGATCGCGGCCCACAAGGAGCGCTCACCGGCGACGTCCTTGGCGGGGAAGAACTCGAAGGAGTACGTCCGCTCGCCGGCCGCCAGGATCTCGCGCAGTCCGCGCGGGCCGCGCGCTCCGGGTCGGGTGGTGTGGTCCATGGGGTGTCACCTCGGGTGATGGGGGTCGGCCGCCTGCCGGGGCCGGCCGCCGGGATGCGGGCGGCCGCTTCCACCCTGCCGGAAGGGCGCAACGAGATTGCCACAAGGATCAGTTGACGATCGGTCGAGTCCGTTTCACGGCCATCGCGAGCGACGCCCTCAGTTACCCCTGGGGGGTATGGTACGTTCTCCAGGCGAAGCGGCCGACCGCACCTGCGGCCGGCGCCGGGCACTGATGACAGGAGCACCCCCATGTCCGAGACCACCGTCACCGTCGAGTCCCCCGCCACCGGGACCGCCACCGAGACCGCCGCCTCCTGCTGCGGCTCCTGCGGCACCGGCGCCACCGAGGCCCCCGCCACCGGGACGGCCGGGCGGGCCGCCTTCCAGGTCAAGGGCATGACCTGCGGCCACTGCGTCACCTCGGTGACCGCCGAACTGCGGAAGATCGACGGCATCACCGACGTCGCCGTGGACCTCGCCACCGGCGAGGTCACCGTCGACAGCACCCTGCCGCTCGCCGACGAGGCCGTCGCCGCCGCCATCGACGAGGCCGGCTACGACCTGGTCGGCCGCCTCGGCTAGGTCGCACCAGCCGAACGCCCCCCCCGGCCCGGCCCGCGGGGGCGGTGGGCGTAACGGGGGGGGGGTTGGCCCGGGGGGGGCGCCCCGCGGGGGGCGCGCCGCGCACGCCCCCCGGT
>NZ_JBHWIR010000348.1:0-3933 GCF_042731835.1 Kitasatospora sp. NPDC059817
GCGCGGGCACGGCCAGGGCCACCACGGCGCCGCTGCGGGCGTCCAGCACCGGCGAGCCGGCCGGCACCGCGACGCCGGCGACCACCGGCGGGTCGAGCAGCAGCACCCCGCCGACCCCGCCGTACCCGGCCCCGGCGGCACCCAGCAGACCGCAACGCAGCGCCACCACGTGCCCGTCCTCGCCGGCCAGCGCGGGCAGCAGCACCTCGCGCCCGGCCCCGAGGGCCGCGACGGGCAGCGGCGGCACGGGCAGCCCGCCGACCGCGTCGGTGCGCAGCAGGGCGAGCCCGTGCCCGGGCAGCGGCAGTACGGCGTCCGGGCCCAGCACCCTGGTCTGCCCGCCGGGGGTGTGCAGGACGATCCGGTCCAGGCCGGTGACGCTCTCGTGGGCGGTGAGGACGGTGCCCTGCGGGTCGGCGACGAACCCTAAGCCGTGCAGTCGCCCGTTGAGGTCGCGGATCCGCAGCAGGTACCGCCCCGGGTCTCCCGCCACGCCGTCGCCGTCCAGGAATCCCGGCATTCGCACTGCCCTCCCCGCAGGCCGGACGGCCCGGGGGCGGGCTCGTCACGGCGACCTGCTCGCCGTCGGGGAGCCTGCCCGCCCGGGAGGCGGCCCCACCGCGCCTGCGCCGCTCACCACGGGCGTTCACCTCGCGCGCTCCCCCGGGCGGGTGACCCGTCCCTCGCCGGAACGAACCTCCGGACCTCACCCGGAACCCGGGACCTCGCCGAAACACCCCCCGAACGAGCGAAACCCCTCCCGGGACGACTCCCGAACGGGCGAAACCCCCGCCGGAAGACTCCCGACGGGGGTGACGCGTGCGCTGCGGGGCGTCAGCCGACGAAGACCGCGACCGGCTTCGCCTGCCCGCCCGTCTCCTCGACCAGCGCGAGGAAGCGCCCGTCCGGCCCGAACACCGCGATCGGCCCGTCCACACCCAGCCCGGGCGCCTTGAGCCGGGCGCCGTGCGACAGCTTCTCCGCCTGCGACTCGTCCAGGTCCCAGCGCGGGAAGGCGGCGGCCGCGGCCTCCCCGATCGGCAGCACCTGCAGCCCCGCCGGGGACTCGCCGGTGACCGCGGCCTCCAGCTGCTCCAGGGTGTGCGCCGACTCCACCGAGTACGGCCCGACCCTGGTGCGCCGCAGCGCGGTGAGGTGGCCGCCGACGCCGAGCCCGGCGCCCAGGTCGCGGGCCAGCGCCCGGATGTAGGTACCGGAGGAGCACTCGACGGTCACGTCCAGGTCGATCACCGGCGTGCCGTCCTCGGCGAGCGCCGCGCGCTGTGCGTGCACGGTGAAGGAGTGGATCGTGGTGGGCCGGGCCGCGAGCTCGAAGTCCTCGCCCTCGCGCACCCGCGCGTACGACCGCTTGCCGTCGATCTTGATCGCGCTGACCTTGGAGGGCACCTGCATGATCTCGCCGGTGAGCGCGGCGATCCCGGCGTCGATCGCCTCCCTGGTCACCCCGTCGGCCGGGGCGGACGCGGTGACCTCGCCCTCCCGGTCGTCGGTGACGGTGGTCTGGCCGAGCCGGATGGTCGCCTCGTACGTCTTGGCGGTGAGCATCAGGTGGCCGAGCAGCCGGGTGGCCCGCTCGACGCCGATCACCAGCACGCCGGTGGCCATCGGGTCGAGCGTGCCGGCGTGCCCGACCTTCCGCGTCCCGGCCAGCCATCGCAGCTTGGCGACGACCCCGTGGGAGGTGATGCCCTCGGGCTTGTCGACGATCACCAGGCCGTCCGGGCCGGTGCCTTTGCGCTTCATCAAGTTCTTTCTCTAAAAGCGGTCAAGAGATGATCAACGTACCGGTCGCAGCGCGCTCCGGAACCGTTCGACCACCGCGGCCACGTCCTCCCGGGCGCTGAACCCGGCCGCGAAGACGTGCCCGCCGCCACCCAGCTCGGCGCAGGCGGCGGCGACGTCCACCGCGCCCTTGGAACGCGAGGAGCCCCGCAGCGTGCCGTCCGGGTCCTGCTTGAGCACCAGCGCCACCTCGGCCTCGGCCGGGCGGCGCAGGATGTCGATCAGCCCCTCGATCTCCTCGACCGTGACGCTGAACAGCACCAGGTCCTGGTACGGCACCCAGGTCCACACCAGGCCCAGCCCGCCGGCCGCGTCCGGCTCGTAGACGGCCCGGTCGAGCGCGCCCGCGAGCACCTTGAGGTAGCCGAAGGAGGAGGTGTCCCACAGCTGCCGGGAGATCAGGTCGTGCCGGATGCCGGTGGCCAGCAGCCGCCCGGCGAGTTCGTGGGTGGCGGGCGTGGTGGCCCGGTACTTGAACGAGCCGGTGTCGGTGGCGACGCCGGTGTACAGGCAGGTGGCCAGGTCCTGGTCGAGTTCGACGCCGAGCCGGCGCAGCAGTTCGTCGACCAGGACGGCGGTGGCCGGCGCGGTCGGGTCGATCAGCTGGTGGGTGCCGAAGCCCGGATTGGAGGCGTGGTGGTCGATCACCACCAGCACCGGCGCGGCGAAGGCCTTGCCGTGCAGCAGGCCGAGCCGGCTCTCCGCGGCCACGTCGAAGCAGAGCACCAGCTCGGGGACGTCCGGCACCTCGGCGGCCGGCACGATCAGCTCCTGGCCGGGCAGGAAGGCCAGCGACTCGGGCACGATCTGCGGGTCGTCGCCGAAGGAGACCCGCACCCGCTTGCCGAGCCCGCGCAGCGCCAGCGCGGCCGCCAACGAGGAGCCCAGGGCGTCGCCGTCCGGGCAGATGTGGCAGATCAGGTCGATCGACCGGGCCCGCCCGATCTCCGCCACCACCTGCTGCCAGAGCAGCTCGAAACCGCTCTCCTCGGTGCGCGGCCCCGGGAGCGCCACGAGGGCGTCCTCCACCGTGCTGGTGGAAGACGCCCCCGTGGTCGAACCGGCTCGCGAGGCGGCCTTCGCCGGCTCACCCGCCATGACTACTCGTCCTCGTCGTCACGCTCGGCCGCCGGAACCTTGTACGGGTCCGCCTCGCCGGCGTAGGTCGCGCCCGCGGCGGTGGTGCGCACCGCCGCGTCGATGGCCTTGGCCCGGTCGAGCAGGTCGTCGATGTTCCGGGCGTTGTCCGGCAGCGCGTCCGCGACGAAGGTCAGCGTCGGGGTGAAACGCACCCCGATCTTGCCGACCTCGGAGCGGATCACGCCCTTGGCGCTCTCCAGCGCTGCGGCCGTGGCCTCGCGCTCGGTCTCGTCGCCGAAGACGGTGTAGAAGACGGTGGCCTCGCGCAGATCCCCGGTCACCCGGGTGTCGGTGATGGTCACGAACCCCAGTCGCGGGTCCTTGACCCGCCGCTCCAGGGTCTGGGCGACGACCACCTGGATGCGGTCGGCGAGCTTGCGCGCCCTTGCGGTGTCGGTCACGTTGCCTCCTCGTGCAGTGGGTCCGGCATTCGGGTGAGCTGCGCACCCTTCGGGGCCCACGCCCCAAAGTACCGGCCCGCGCCCGGCCTTGCGGGCGCTCTGGGTCCTGATCCGTGTGAGAACGGCGACTTCCGCCGACCGCCTCCACGGCTCTCATTCATCGTCGTCGTTGTGGTACCTCCTCCTCGCGGAGAGGAGCTGCACCTCGGGGCGGCCGGCGACCAACCGCTCACAGCTGTCCAGGATCTCGGTGACGTAGCCGGCATCGCCGGCCACCACCGCGAGGCCGATCTCGGCCCTGCGGTGCAGATCCTGGTTCCCGGTCTCGGCAGCGCACACGCTGTACTTGCGCTGCAGTTCGGCCACGATGGGCCGCACGATCGAACGCTTCTCCTTGAGCGAGTGGACGTCGCCCAACAGCAGGTCGAAGCTGAGTGTTCCCACGAACATGTATGACAGGTCTCGCCGACCTGGAAGGCCTCGGGGGGGGGGGCGGCGCCCCGCGGGCCGGCCGCGGGGGGGAGTATGGCGGGCCGCTCCGGACGCCCACAAGAACACACACACCCCCACACACACACACACACGCGGC
>NZ_JBHWIR010000349.1:0-3920 GCF_042731835.1 Kitasatospora sp. NPDC059817
GGGGGGGGGGGGGCCCCGCGCCCCCGGGGGGGGGCCCCTTCCGTAGGATCGGCCGACCGGTCCACCGGACCGAACGATCAGGGTGCGCCGAGGACGCCGCGCCTCCCCCGCCCCTGGAGAGCCGCCATCATGACCACCGAGGACTTCCGCGCCGCCGCGCACACCGCCGCCGACCTCGTCTCCGACTACCTCGCCGAACTGCCCGGGCGCCCGGTCTGGCAGCCGATGGACGACACCGCCCGCCGGGCCCTGCTCGACGCCCCGCTGCCCGCCGACGGCCGCCCGCTCGCCGACCTCCTCACCGCCATCGGGCAGGACGTCCTCCCCCACCCGATGGGCAACGGCCACCCCCGCTTCTTCGGCTGGGTCAACTCCGCCCCCGCCCCCGCCGGAGTCCTCGCCACCCTCGCCGCCTCCGCCATGAACCCCAGCTCGGCCGGCGGCGACCACGCCGACGTCCACCTGGAACGCGCCGTGGTCCGCTGGATCGCCGAACTCGTCGGCTTCCCGCACCCGGCCGGCGGCGGCCTGCTCACCTCCGGCACCTCGATGGCGACCATCGTGTGCCTGGCCGCCGCCCGCAACCGCGCCGCCCGCCGGGCCGGCTGGGACATCCGCGAGGACGGCCTGGCCGGCCTGCCGCCACTGGTCGGCTACGTCACCGGCGAGACCCACTCCTGCGTCCGCAAGGCCGCCGAACTCCTCGGCCTCGGCAGCCGGCACCTGCGCACCGTCGCCACCGGGCCGGACGGCCGCCTCGACCCCGCCGAACTGCGGGCCGCCGTCGAACGCGACCGGGCCGCCGGACTGCTGCCCTTCCTGGTCGTCGCCTCGGCCGGCACCGTCGGCACCGGAGCCGTCGACGACTTCGGCCCGATCGTCGACCTCTGCGCCGAACAGCGCCTGTGGCTGCACGTCGACGGCGCGTACGGGGCCTTCGGCAGGCTCGACCCGGCCATCGCCCACCGCTACGCCGGCCTGGAGCGCGCCGACTCCCTCGCCCTCGACCCGCACAAGTGGCTGAGCGTGCCCGTCGACTGCGGCTGCGCGCTGGTGCGCGACACCGAGGAACTGCGCGCCACCTTCAGCCTCGTCCCCTCCTACCTGCGCGACGAGGCGGCCGGCGCACTCGGCTGGTTCTCCGAGTACGGCACCGAGCAGACCCGCCCGTTCCGCGCACTCAAGGTCTGGGCCACCATCGCCCACAAGGGCCGCGACGGCATCGCCCGGGACATCGCCCGCTGCACCGCCCTCGCCCGCCGCCTCGGCGAACTGATCGAGGCCGACGGGGAGTTGGAGCTGCTGGCCGAGGTACAGACCTCCATCGTCGCCTTCCGCCACCGCACCCCCGGGCGCGACGAGGCCGCCGTCGACGCCCTCAACCGCGAACTCCCCGCCGCCGTCCAGCGGCGCGGCCGGGTCTTCGTCACCGGAGCCCGTCTCGGCGACCGCGAGATGCTCCGGGCCTGCCTGCTCAACGCCGCCACCACCGAGGCCGACCTGGAGCTCCTGCTCGCCGAGGTCAAGGCGGCGGCCGCGGACCTGCACCCGTAACGCGGGCCCGGCGACCTTAACCACCAGGTCACGGCGGGTTCGTGGACAGGAAACACCCGTCGGGCAGGGTGCTGTCATGGAGCAGACGGAGCACACGGAGCACCCGACCACGCAGCCGACGCCCCCCCACCCCCCGGCCCGCCGACGCGGCGCCGGCACCCACCGCTGGCGCCGCGACAGCGTCGAACTAGCCGCCGTCTTCGTCTCGGTCACCGCGGCCGACCTGGTCGCCAAGATCGTCGTCCGCGGCCCCGACGGCCCGGTGGTCCTCGCCGCCGCCGCCCTCGCCCTCCTCGCCACCGCCCTCTTCCACACCTGGTGGTCCCAGCGCCACCACCCCCACTCCCCCGCGCCCCCGACCACCCTGTGGCGCGTCCGCACCGCCGCCCGCAGCACCCCCGACGGCCTGGCCCGCGTCCACACCGCCCTGGCCGACCAGCATGTCGCCGTCCTCTCCCGCCAGCCCCACCCCCTTCCCGGCACCACCGTCGACGAGCTCTACCTCCGCGCGCCCCACACCCTCACCCCCACCGACCTCACCACCCTCCTCACCACCACCGGCCACCCCCTCCTCGACACCCCCACCCGCATCGGCTGACTGCGGCGGCGACGCTGCGGGTTCCGCAACTCCGCTACGCAGGAGGGGGTTTGACGACCCTCCCGCGAGCCTTCCCGCCGCCTCCGGCTCAGGACTGCGGACCGGCCGGAGTGAGACGGTAGGCGGGCAGGCCCCGGCGGCGGATGAGGAATTCGGCGACTATCAGGTTGGGCAGCCAGCAGAGGAACGGGACGGCGGCGTAGGCGTTGTCGAAGAAGCGCTGGCCGTCGACGTGCCCCTGGGCGGTGAGCGTCTGGAGGAGGATGAGGACGCCGAGCCAGGACCGGAGGGTGACGGCGGCGTAGGTGAGGGCGAAGCTGCGGATCATCCAGGCGCGGTGGCTCGGCAGGTCGCGGTCACGGACGGCGCGGTAGCCGCGCCAGGTGGTCCAGGCCCAGAGCAGGGCGAGGCCGCCGAAGCCGAAGAAGCCGTTGAAGGCGACCGAGTTGAAGAACGCCATGACGAACGCGGCCAGGGATCCCACCGCGACCCCGAAGACGTAGATCCGGCCCGTCCAGCGGTGGACGGCGGGGGACCGCCGGCGCAGCACGGTGGAGAACTGGAACGGGCCGACCAGCAGCGCGAGCGCGGCCGTCACGATGTGGACGTAGAAGGTGACTTGGACGACCATCGGGCGCTCGGCGTAGGTGGCGGGCAGGCCGCCCTTCGACGCGGCGATGGGCAGGTCGGCCTGGGCGTACGTCCCCACGGCGTACCCGACGATCGCGAGCGAGGTCAGCAGGACGACGGTCCAGCGGAAGCGCCCTCCCCTCCTGCTCGTCGGGTCGGGGGCGGGGGCGGTCGCGGCGTGGGCGGCGGTACTGGTCATCGGTGGACCCCGATCGGCTGGAGGTGGGACGGCATCACGTGCGCGGTGCGGCGTCGCGCGGTCGGCCGGCGCTCTGCTCACGGCGCCCATCACCCCGGAACGGGGGCCTACCACCACGCTGTTCGAACCGCTGCCAGTGTGTCCGGGCCCGCGACCCCGGGCCATGGAGCGGCCCCCCGGACCGGGAGGGGGGTTACCCCCACGACCCGACGGGGCGTCAACCGGACGGCCTCCCACCGCACGGGCACCGCCGCCACCACCCCGGCCGCAACGGGCCCCGGGGTTCGTTACGCAGCCGATGGGCGGCCGTGACACGACCGGCCGGGGACCGCGACACGGGCCTCCTACCGTCATGGACGACGCACCGGCCGCCCCGGCCGGGAGGCGTCCATGACGAAGGAGAACACCGTATGAGCAGGAGCCGTACCCACCGCTCCCCCGCCCGCCGCGTGCTGGCCGTCTGCGCCCTGACCGGGGGCGCGCTGCTGACCGTCGTCACCGGCGGACAGGCCTTCGCCGACGGGACCCCGTCCGCCGCGCCTGCTGCGGGTGCCGGCGTGTCGGCCACCCCCACCTCGACGCCCAGCCCGGCCAAGCCCGCCCCGGCCGCCCCGGGCGCCCCCTCGGTCGCGGGTGCCACCCCCACGGCGACGCCCTCCGCCGGTACCGGGCCCGCCGTGCAGCCGGCCGCCGGTGGCGCCGGGGTCTCCAGTGACGGCAAGGCCCAGGTCCGCGAGGTGCCCAAGGGCGCGGCCCAGGCCGGCGACGGATCGGGCGAGACCGACAGCAACGGCCTGATGCTGGCCGGTGGCGGGGCCGTCGCGGCCGTCGGCGCCGGTGCGCTGGGCTTCGCGATGCTGCGCCGCCGCTCCGGTGCGCGCGGCTGACACCGGCCCCGAGTCCGCCGGGCACCCCGGCGCCGTTCCCCCGCCCTTGACC
>NZ_JBHWIR010000350.1:0-3893 GCF_042731835.1 Kitasatospora sp. NPDC059817
CCGCCGGGGGGGCGGGGGGGGGGGCGGGGCGGGAGGGTGGTCTCCGTCCGGCCCGCCTCTCCTAGGCGGCGACCGGCTCGCGCTCGGTGACTCGGCACCGGGTGAGCACGGTCTGCGCCGTCTCGCCGTAGATGCTGTGATCCTTGACGGTGCCGGTCAGCTCGACCTCGTCGCCCTTCTCGGGGGCGGCAGCGGCGCTGCTGAACCACACGTAGACGTTGCCGTTCGGGTCCTGGAACTTGATCAGTCGGCGGCGCTGGGCGTGGTAGCCGTAGTACCGCTCCTCCAAGTCGATCACGGTCGTGACGGTGGCGGGGACGGTCAGCCGCTCCCCCTTGGCGCCCTGCGGCCGGGAGTTCCGGGCGGCCTGCTCCACGGCCTGCTTCTCCTGGTCGCGGTGCCATCCGGCGATGGCGGACACCAGCGTCGGCAGGTGGCGCGGGTCGACGGTCTCGCCCTTGGCCAACTGGCCCACCTTGTGGCGGTACTCGGAGAGGCTGCCGTACCCCTGGAGGGCCCAAGCGCGGACGGCGGCGGCGGTGCTGGCGGCATCGGGCTCGGCGTCGATTCCGGCCCTCCACTCCGGCGACACCTTCCGGTCGAAGAAGTAGGCGTCCACCGAATCGGCGGTCGGCATGCGGTTCTTCCACTGCTCGGAGCGGCTGTAGAAGCGGCCGTCCTGGGTGACGACGGCGGCGGCCACCCGGAGCACCTCGTCCACCGGCACGCGCAGGTCGGCCGGGACGCCGCCCTCGTCGCCGTCCCAGTCGGAGTCCTTGAGCGTCCCGAAGCGCCACAGCGCCTCAAGGCCCTTGATCGGCAGGCCGGTGTACGGCTCGACGCACGTGGTGCCCAACTGCTTGATCTCGCCGTTCTCGTGGCGGGCGAGATAGGTGGCGGTGCGGTGACGGGCGACGGAACACCCCTGGCAGTAGTTCTCGACGGCGCGGTGCTGGCGCGCCGCCTCGGCGTCCCGCTCGGACAGACCAGGGAACAACGAGCTGATCGTCTCCCCCTCCTCGTCGTGGTCCAGACGGGCGATGACAGTCCAGCCCTGGTGGCGGGGGATGTCACCGGAGATGGTCACGGTGACGGTGGGGCGCTTACCGATCACGCGGCCGTCCACGTCGCGGTAGTCGGCGAGGAACTGCGCGGAGAAGTCGAGCGCGTACGGGCTGAGGCGGTGGACGGCGGCGCGGGCGTTGGTGGCCTCGACAAGCTGACGGACGCGGGGCTGGGCGGTCGCGGGGACGGAAAACCGCATGGCTGCGCTGGTCATCGTGGGTGCTCCTGCTGGTGAGAGAGGAATCGAGTGCCCGGCCGGGCGGGTTGCCCTCCGCGTGCGGCCGGGGTCGGGTCGGGGCCAGCTGACGGCCCGTGGGTCGAAGGGGGTGTTGCCCTCCCCCCCTCCGACATCATTAATTAAACCATGTTTTGAAGGATGGGGCAAACGTCCCGGCCGGGGAAGTCGAGTGCGGCGCGGTCGCGCAGGAAGGCGGCGAACAGGGCTGCGGTGTAGCTGTCGGCGGTGCCGTAGGTGCGGCGGCAGTCCAGGGCCCCGATGCGCTCGCCGTGGTGGCGGACGCCGAACGCCTGGCCGGGTTCGGGGATGGCGAGCGCGTACAGTCCGCGCGGGGTGTCCACGCGCAGGACGACGGCGGCGGCCTCGCGGTCATGGACGGCCGACCAACGGGCGGACCCGATGCCGAACTCCGCGAGCCCGCCCGCGATGGCGCGGGCCTGCATCAGGTCAGCGGCGATGCCGGGGTTGGGGTCGGCGGGGGCGGCGGCGTATCCGCAGCAGTAGTCGTCGGCGCTGGTCTCAGTAAGGGCGGCACGGGGCACTGTGGGGCTCCTGGGAGGCTGCCGGGGGCGGGGCGGGTTCCCGCCCCCGGCGTCGGATCGGTGGGGAGGATCAGGCGGCTTCGGTCTCGGCGGTCGGCTTCTCGGCCGCCGGGGCGTCCGGCTCGGCCTCCGGCTCCGGCTCCGCGCCCTCTGGCTCGGCGTCGGCCTGGTCGCCCTCGGCCTCGGCCGGGGCTTCCGCCTCGGGCTCGCTCTCCGGGTTCTCCTCGGCCTGCTCCGCGTCCGGGTCGGCCTCCGGCTCGCCTCCGCCGAGCAGGGACGCGGTGGGCTCCTTCGCGGCCGGGTCGTACGGCTCGTCGTTCACCACAGCCCGCTCGATCGGCGTCAGCGGGCAGCCGAGCGCCCCCAACACGCGGAACCACTTCGCCGTGGGCTTCCGGATGTCCGCGCAGCGCTGGCTGTCGGTCCGCCACGCCACGCGAGTCGCGTTCTTCTCGCGGACGGCGGCGATGACCGCGAACTGGAGCTGCGGGGCCTTCCTGGGGTCCTTGGCGACGTGGTCCGCGAAGCTGCTGCGCTCCTTGGCCTGCGTGGCGTTCAGGCCCAGGAACGCGGCGAGGATCTCGCTGGTGGGCCCCTTGTTCAGGTCGCTGGACAGATCCCAAGTGCCATTCAGAAGCGCCTCGTTGACGTGCTGAATCAGCGCGTTGACGGTGGCCTTCGGGAGGGTGCGCGCCTTGACCAGGTCCGCGATCCACTTCCGGCGGACCTCCTCGGCGGCGTCCCAGTGGATGTTCCCGGCCTTGGTCGCGGCCAGGGCGGCGCGCCCGGCCTCCGCTTCGGCGGTGGCAGCCTTCGCGCCGGTCTGGGCGGCCTCGGGGGTGACGTGCTCGTACAGGACGGGTGAGACGCAGTACGGCTCGTACCGGTCCGCGCTGTCCGTGTCGAGTACCCAGACCTGGCCCTTGCAGGTGGCGTGCCCCTCCTGCGTGACGCCGGGCAGCTTGCGGACGGGGGTGGCCCGGTCGGACAGTTCCTCGATGTCCCGGACCTTGTGCCCGTCGGCCTCCAGCTCCGCGCGGTGGGCGGCGGCCCGCTCGCGCTTCTCGCGCCGGGTCCGCGCCTTGGCGATGGCCCACTCCACATCGTTGTCGTCGGCCCACCTGCCGGTCGCGGCCTCGGTGATCGCGGCGAACTCGGCGTCGTCGTCGGCGAATTCCGCCAGCGCCGCCATGTGGTCGAACGTCCACTCGTAGCGGCCTCCCGTCTTGCCGACGGCCGCGCTCAGCTTCTCGCTGGAGTGCACCCGGACCACCGCCTTCACGTCCTTCTGGCGCACGCCTGCGGCCTTGGCGATGCGGCCGACGTTCGCGCCCGCCTCGGCGGCGCTGAACATGGCCTGGTTCATCTCCTTCCCCGTGAGGCTCTTGCGCTGCTCGGAAGTGGTGATCATGTCGACGAACTGTCCGGCGGCGTCGCGGTCGTCGTCGTCCCACTCGTAGGGCAGGTGGGTGAGGCCCGCGTCCTTCGACCCGAAGTAGCGGCGGTGCCCGTCATTGACCTGGATGATCCCGCCCTCAAGTCGCTGGATCTTGATGGGGATGCGGCAGCCCTCGATGCGGAAGCTCTCCACGAACCGGGCGTTGATGTCGAGGTCCTCGCGAGCGTTCTCCGGGTGCGGGGTGAGCGCGTCGATCCGGATCACGGGGCGGGGCGTGAAGGGCAGGATCTCAAGCCCAGCGTCGACGGCGGCGGCCAGGCGCTGGAACCCGTCGATGATCTGGGGCACCCCGCCGTGGGTGCTCACGATGTAGAGCGGCTCCTGGACGCCGTTCGCCTTCACGGCGGCCAGCAGGTCGGCCGGGGGTTCGACGTCGCGGACGTTGCCGGGGTGCGCGAGGAGTTCAGCGGTGGTGATGGTCGGCCACGGGGCGGGGGCGGTCTGGAGGCCGGCCTGGGTCTTGGTGGTCATCGTCTCTGTTGCCTTCTGGTGAGAGGTCCCGCCCCGGCCCGTCCGCCCCCGCGGGGGGGGTGGGGGGGGGGTTTTTAGACACCCCCACCCCCACAAAAAAAAAAAACAGAAAATGAAA
>NZ_JBHWIR010000351.1:0-3872 GCF_042731835.1 Kitasatospora sp. NPDC059817
ATCAGATGGCGGCCACGGCGCGGAATCGCCGTGACCTCGGCCACCGGCCACCGCCGGGCCCCCCCAAGCGCGGGGGCGGGGGGGGGGACCACGACCCCCCCCCAGACCCCGTGGCCCCCCCCCCCCCCCCAGGGGCGCCCGGTACCCGCCTCGGCGTCAGGGTGTGCGGGTGTGCAGTGCGGGGGCGGGGCAGGGCAGCGGGCGGGCCCCGGCGGGGGTGAGGCCGTCGAGGACCAGGGCCAGGTAGCGGCGCCAGCCGTCCTCGTGGGGTTCCATCGTCCACAGCACCGAGACCAGCATGACGACGACGCGGTGCAGGTCGTCGGGTACGAGGTCGGCGCGGATCACACCTGCGTGCTGACCGCGCGCCAGGAGGGCGTCGAGGGCGGCGAAGAACTCCTGCCCGGTCGCCGGGGTCAGGACGCCGGCGGAGCGGGCGGCGGCCAGCACGTTGTAGTCGCCGGCCACCGATTCCAGTGCCGCTTCCAGGACGCGGGCCAGTCCGGAGGCGGGGTCGGGGTCGTGGGCGGCAGCCTGGATGACGGGGCGGACGTTCTCGCCGAAGCGCTCGTCCAGTACGGCCCGCAGCAACGCGGCCTTGTCGGGGAAACGGCGGAAGAGCGTGGCGGCCCCGACGCCGGCCCGGCGTGCCACGTCGTCGAGGAGGGCGTCGGGGCCTTGTTCGGTGAAGACCTCCCGGGCAGCCCGGATGATCTTTTCCGCGTTGCGGGCGGCGTCGGCGCGCAGCAGCCGGGGGGAGTCGAGGGCCATTGCGGCAGCCTATCCAAGGGCCGGCGGAACGGCGTCGGACGGTCCGGGGTCGTGGTGGTGTGGGGCAGATGGGGGGAGTGCGCCGGGCGGCGGGGACGGGGGCCGGGCCGTCGCGCTCCCTCCGTGGTTCAGCCGTCCAGGTGGGTGGGCGCGAACATCCGCAGCAGGGCGGGCAGGACCAGCACGTTGGGGCCCGGGGCGGCGAGTGCGGCGGCCAGGTCCCGTGCGAGGTCGTCGGGTGTGGTCATGGCGGCCGGGACGCCGAAGGAGTCGGCCAGACGGACGAAGTCCGGGCGGGCCAGTTCGGTGGCGGTGGCCTCGCCGAAGGCGCCCGTCATGTACTCGCGCAGGATGCCGTAACCGCCGTCGTCGATGATCAACCAGGTGACGTTGAGGCCTAGTTGGCGGGCGGTGGCGAGTTCGGCGAGCGAGTACATCGCGCCGCCGTCGCCGGAGACGGCGAGGACCGGGCGGCCGTCCGTGGCGACGGCGGCGCCCAGTGCGGCGGGGTAGCCGTAGCCGAGGCCGCCGGCGCCCTGGGCGGAGTGCATCGCTCCGGGGCGGCGGGCGTCGAAGGCGGACCAGGCCCAGTAGCCGAGGATCGTCATGTCGAAGAAGACCGGCGAGTCGTCCGGTAGCGCGTGGCGAACGGATGCCAGCAAGTCCTGTTCGAGTTCCAGCCCCTGGCCGTCGATCCGCTCCTGGACGCGCTTGAGCAGTTCGGCGGTCACCGCCTCGGCCCGTCCGTCCGGTACGGCGGCCGGTACCGAGTCGGAGAGGGCGGCCAGGGCGAGGCGGGCGTCGGCGTGGATGCCGAAGGCCGGGTGGTTGGCCTCCAACTTGCCCGCGTCGGCCTCGATCTGGATGATCCGGCCGCGCGGCGCCATGGTGTGGTAGTTGCTGGACAGTTCGCCCAGGCCGGAGCCGACGACGAGCAGGACGTCGGCGTCCTCCAGCAGGTCGGTGGTGTGGCGGTCCTCCAGCCAGGAGCGCAGCGACAGCGGGTGCTCCCAGGGGAAGGCCCCCTTGGCGCCGAAGGTGCAGGCCACCGGGGCCCGCAACAGCTCGGCCAGCCGCAGCAGTTCGTCACTGGCTGCGGCCCGGACCACACCGCCTCCGGCCAGGATCACCGGGCGTTCGGCCTCGGCCAGCAGCACCGCGGCCTCGGCGATCAGCTCCGGGCGGGGGACCGGTGGTCGGGGTTCGGCGCGCAGCCCGGTGACCGGCGGTACGGTCACCGGCGCGAGCAGGATGTCCTGCGGGATCTCCACCCACACCGGCCCGTACGGCGCGCTGAGCGCCGACTCCCAGGCGGCGGCCAACGCGGAGGGGATCTGCGCGGGGGTGCGGGCGGTGTGCACGGACTTCACCACGTCGCGGAAGCTGGCCTGCTGGTCGACGAGTTCGTGCAGATAGCCGCGCCGCCGCCCACCCAGTCCGGCCGAGGGGATCTGGCTGGAGACGGCGAGCACCGGCACCGAGGCGGCGGCGGCCTCCTGGAGCGCGGCCAGCGAGGTGAGCGCGCCGGGCCCGGTGGACAGGAACAGCGGGGCCACCGTCCCGGCGGTGCGGGCGTAGCCGTCGGCGGCGAAGCCGGCGTTGTTCTCCACCCGCAACCCCACGTACCGCAGGTCGGAGCGGCGCAGCGCGTCGAACAGGCCGAGGGCGTGCTGGCCGGGCAGGCCGAAGACGCAGCGGGCGCCGAGCGTGGCGAGTGACTCGACCACCAGGTCGCCGCCGTTGCGGAGGTGCGTCATGCGCGCACCTCGCCGGTGGCGTCGTGGGATTCCGTGCGGGCGTCGGTACGGGCACCGGCGCGGCCGTCCGGTTGTCCGTCCGGTTGTCCGTCGGTGCGGTCGCCCGCGCCGGCTCGCGGACCTGGCTCCGTCCGTTCGCTCGCGATCTGGCGGGCCATCAGCGTCGTCAGCTCGTAGGCGGTGTGCGAGGCGGCCACCGCGGTGATCTCTGCGTGGTCGTACGCGGGCGCGACCTCGACCACGTCGGCGGAGACCAGGTGGCAGCCGCTCAGGCCGCGCAGGATCTCCAGCAGTTCGCGCGAGGTGAGTCCGCCGGCCTCGGGGGTGCCGGTGCCGGGGGCGTGCGCCGGGTCGAGCACGTCGATGTCGATGGAGATGTACAGGGGGCGGTCGCCGACCCGCTCGCGCAGCTGCTGGGCGACCTCGTCCACGCCGCGCCGCATGACGTCGGCGGAGGTGACGATGCCGAAGCCGAGCTTCTCGTCGTCGGTGAGGTCCTGCTTGCCGTAGAGCGGCCCGCGGGTGCCGACGTGGGAGAGGGCGGAGGTGTCCAGGATTCCCTCCTCGACGGCCCGGCGGAACGGTGTGCCGTGGGTGTACTCGGCGCCGAAGTAGGTGTCCCAGGTGTCCAGGTGGGCGTCGAAGTGCAGCAGCGCGACCGGCCCGTGCCGGCGGGCCACGGCGCGCAGCAGCGGGAGTGCGATGGTGTGGTCGCCGCCGAGGGTCATCAGCCGGGCGCCGGTGTCCAGCAGTTCGCCGGCGGCCGCCTCGACGGTGTCGACCGCCTCGTGGATGTCGAACGGGTTGGCGGCGATGTCCCCGGCGTCGGCGACCTGGGCGAGCGCGAACGGCGAGGCGCCCTGGGCCGGGTTGTAGGGGCGCAGCAGCCGGCTGGCCTCGCGGATCGCGTTGCCGCCGAAGCGGGCGCCGGGCCGGTAGGAGACGCCGGTGTCGAAGGGCACGCCGACGACCGCGACGTCCGCGCGCGGGACCTGGTCGATCCGGGGCAGGCGGGCGAAGGTGGCGGGCCCGGCGTAGCGCGGTACCCGCGAGGAGTCGGTGGGGCCGAGCGGGCTGAGCGGGGCGTGGGGGTCGGGGGCGATGCTCATGGCTGCTCCTGTCGGGCGGGGCGGGGCGGCGTCGGGGCGAAGTCGGGGAGTCGGCGTGGAGGTGTCGGCGGGCGGGCGTTGCGCCGGGTCGACGGGGTCAGTTCGCGTGGTCGGGGGCGATCCGGTCGGCGAGGCGCAGGAGGGGGGGGGGGGCCGCCCCGCCCCCCCCGCCCGCGGGGGCGGGGGGGGGGGAGCGGGAGCGGGGGCGCACGAGGGGGGGGGGGGGGTGGGGCGG
>NZ_JBHWIR010000352.1:0-3865 GCF_042731835.1 Kitasatospora sp. NPDC059817
ACCACGCCCTGGCACAGGGCCAGGGCGAGCAGGGCGAGGGGGCCCGCGATCCCGTGCGCGAGGCCGTTGTTGGCGTGCCCGCCACGGAAGCCTTCGTCCGGCGTTCCGGAAGGTCCGGTGGTGGTCCACCAGCCCGGCAGCGTCCGGCCGTTGTGCTTGACGTCGTCGGTGAGACGCACCAGGCAGGTGAGCACCGCGCGGATCGCCTCGTCGCGCGGGGCGCGGTGCAGCAGGACGGAGCCGGTGCCGGCCAGGCCGCGGATGGTGTCGAACTCCGCGAGGGCCGGCAGGTCGCCGCGGTCGAGGCGGGTGAGCGCCGCCTCGCATCGGCGGATCGCGTGGGTGGCGACGGCCTGGTCGAGGTGGTCGAGGGCGCGCTGGTAGGAGCCGGGCCGGGCCTGGGAGGCGCACCCGAGGACGTGGGTGAGCGCGGGGGCGCCGTAGAAGAGGTGGCTGCCGGGCCCGCTGGTGATCGGGGCGCCGGTCGCGACGGCCAGCCAGGTGCGGACGGGCTCCCACGGGCCCCGTCCGGCGGCGGCGCGCTCGGCATGGAGCAGGGCGATGCCTGGCGCGCCGGTGGCCAAGGACTGACGCCACTGCGGCCACGAAGTCCACTGGTTCGGAGCCCTGCTGGGGTCGGCGAGCAGTTCGGCGATTCGGTCGGACAGGCGGACGGCGGGGTGCGGGGTCACAGGTCACCGTCCCGGGAGAGACGGGCGAGGGCGGCGGCGCGGGCCAGGTAGAGGACCTCGGCCTCGTCGTCGAAGTCGACGCGGTGCGCGCGGCCGTGCGAGCAGTGCAGGAGCGAGCCGAGGACGTCGTCCAGCGAGATGCCCTGGGTGTGCGGGCTGGGGAAGAAAGTGCGGTAGGCGGTGAGGGCCCGGTGCCGCTCGGCCCAGGCGTCCACGATCGCTCCGCCGCCCGGCTCACCCCGAAGCACCGCGAAGTCGCCCGCCGGGTCGGCCAGCCGTACGGCTTTGCGGAACACCGGCCGGGGGATGGCGGCCGTGGGCTGGGCGGGGACGTTGCGGATGAGCCAGCGGAGACCGGCAGAGGGGGAGCCGGTGAAGCCGGTGGCGATGGTGACCGTGTGTGCGGCCAGCAGCGCGAGTCGCTCGGGCCGGGCGGGCTGGGACAGGTGGGCGAGGACGGCGGCGGAGTCTGCGCGAAAGACGCGCTCGGCCGCGGCCCAGGCCGGGCCTTCGCCCCAGCGGCCGGTCTCCGTATAGGAGGTGGGGTACACGACCTCGGAGAGCAGCCCGGTCTGCTGGAGTTCGGCGGTCCACGTGCTGATCACGGCAGCGGCGGGGCCGAACGCGGCCGGTTCCGGCAGCGCGATGCGTAGCCGCAGGTGTTGGCGCGGGTCACGGAAGCGGACGAACCACCAGTGCGGGTTCCCGAGTCGGGCGAGGAGGTCGGGCAGGTGCCGGGTGAGGACGGTGTCCTGCCGTTCAAGGTCTCCGTACAGCGAGGCGAGCAGCACCCGGGCGGTGCCCGGGGCGTCCCCGTGACCGCGTCGAAGGAGCCGCGCGGTGGTCGGCTTGGGCAGCAGAGGCCAGGCCGGGGGCCGAGTGGCGGTGACCGGGACGACGATCTCGTGGGCCCGGCCGTCGGCCCAGCCCAGGTCGGGCGGAGCCGGGGTCTCGACGAGGGTGGCGTGCGGGGAGGAGTTGAGGTGGGAGCGCAGCAGCACACGGTCACCGGAGTGGTGCAGGTCGAGCGGCAGGCCCTGGCTGGCTGCAGCCAGCTGCACCCATCGCGGTGCCTGGCGCCGCTCCAGGAAGGCGAGCAAGGCTTCGTCCCACTGAGCCCACGGTGCGCGCGGCGGCGGTAGTTCGGCGGCGGACAGCCGCCAGGTGGCCGGGGACAGGACGATGCGGCCGTGCCGCAGCCTGGGCCGGAACGGCAGGGAGGCGAGTGCACCCCAGGAGAAGGGGGTGACCTGCGCGGCCTGGGCACGGGAGAGCTCGGTGATCAGCCTGGCCAGCGGAGGGGTATGGAGGCGTAGGTTCAGGGCGTGGGTGGCGCTCGCCTCGATCCGCAGGCCGAGCGCGGGCGCGGCCAGGTACATCCGCCGCCCGTCGCAGCCGACCGCCAGGTCCTCCAGCCGGAGCACCCGGTCGTCGGTGCCGGGGCGGTGCTCGGCGAGGCTGACGACCAGCTGGCCGGTCGCCGTGCTGCGGGCCACGTGACCGGTCGCCGGATCCAGCGGCGGACAGGACAGCTGGGCGGTGGCCGCCTGCTTGTCCATGGTCGGCAGGGCGGTCAGCACGTCGGTGAAGGCCGCGCGGTGCCGCGGGTCGAGAAGGTGGAGGAAGCGGCCGGTCGACACCCCGGCCGCCCGGGGCACGGAGACCACCTCCAGCCAGAACTCGCCCCGGTCCAGGGCCTCCCGACTGCGGGCGCGGAGGTGGAAGCCGATCTCCAGGTGCGGGGGCAGCCGCGGCCCGTCGGCCGGGCCGAGGTCGAGCGCTCGCAGCAAGTTCTCGTCGAGGACGACCTCGCGCTGCCCGTCGAGCGCCGTCCGCTGGGCGAGAGCGGCCAGGACCTCGTCGCGCTTGCCGAAGCGCGCAGGCTCGGGGGGTCGGGCACCGGGGTAGCCGTCGGGCAAGCCGATCCCGCTGTCGGCCACGACGTCGAGCAGCGGCACCAACGCGCCCCGGCCGTACCGCTCGTAGAACCGCTGGTGGTAGGAGCGCCACGACGCGGACCCGAACGGCAGCGCACTCAGCCGGGCGAGCAGCCCGGCCGCCTGGGCTGCTTCGTCGGCCACGGCCCGGGGCAGCACGAGGTCGGCGTCCAGGCGCACGTCCACGGCCAGCATCGGCCGGGCCGCCGCCTCGGCCCAGCCCGGGGCGGCCATCGCCCGCGCGATCTGCGCGCGGCCCGTCCGACTGGGCGCCTGATTGTGTGCGGTGATCGCCTTCTGGACGGCCCGCAGGTCGGCGAGCAGCCCGGCGGCCTCGGGAACGCGATCGGCGCCTGCCTTCTCCAGCGCGGCCAGCAGATGGCCGAGCGGGTCCGGCTCGGTGGCCGGGGCGTGGAGGCTGGTGATCAGGGCGCGGTGGGTGACCATCGCGGCCAGCGTGCCCCCGATCCGTGCCTGTTCTGCGGTGGGGAACTCGGCGGCGAGTTTGCCGGTCAGCGTCTGAACCTGGATCGGATGGCGGGCGCAGGCCAGGGCGAACGCGACGGGGCGGGTGTGCCGAAGGCTCACCTCCGCCGGGCTCGTGCCGCCCTCTGCCCGGTCGAGCAGCTGGTGGGGGATCACGAGGCGGTCGCCGCGCACGTGGGCGGTGTCGTTCGCGACCACGTCCAGCCGCGTGAGCAGCGCGGGGACCTGTTCCGACTGCCGGATCAGGTGGGCGAGCCAGGCGGCCGAGGACCTCGCCGCGGTGTGGTGGTCGGGGCCCCAGCGCAGCTCAGCACGGGGGCCGAAGAATGTTGCCTGGACGCTGGCGAAGTGCCCGAACGGGGTCGGGCGCCGGCCCGCCCGCAGCAGGTAGCGGGCGGTGGACAGGGCAGCGCGCCGGACCTCCCGCGGCAGTGGGGCCTTGGCGCGGATCAACTGCGCGACCCGATTGGCGAGGGCCGGGCTGGCGAGCGAGAGTGCCTCGGCGAGGTCCTCATCGGCCCACAGCGCGCGCAGCCAATCGACCTGCCCCGACAGCAGGTCGTTGTCGGTGGTAGTGAGGTCCGGCCAGGTGGGAGAGGGGAGTTCGGGGGTGGTGACGGCGCGGACGAGCGCTACTTCTGCGGCACGGTAGGAAGTCGGCGGAGCGGAGCGGCGCATGGCTGACCTCGGTATAGGAATCGGATGACGATCGGTGGCGGGCGGGGGGGGGGGGGGGGGCGGGGTGGGTGG
>NZ_JBHWIR010000353.1:0-3844 GCF_042731835.1 Kitasatospora sp. NPDC059817
GCGCGGGTGGCTTACCCCCCGCCCCCCCCCTCACTGCGGGGCGTGGGGGCCGCGACCGGGGTCTGGGTCGAGCCCGGGGCCTCCTTCATCGGCACGGGCGGCGACCGCACCGCGGCCATCCTTGTGGTGGCCGAGCCGAAGGCCTACGCCGAGATCGCCCGGACCTTCGGGGTGGGCGAGTTCGACCCGGCGGCGCTCGCCGGGACCCCGGGCGGCCCGGACAGCCCGGTGCCGGCGCTGTTCAGCAGCGGCCTGTCCAAGCAGCTGACCGACGGCCCGGCCCGGCTGCGCACCCCCAACGGGGGCGAACTGCGCGCCACCGTCGCCGGGATCGTCACCGGCACCCCCGCCCTGCCCGACCCGGGCAAGCCGTTCATGGTCGTGCCCGTCGGGCCCGCCTCCGAGCGCCTTCCGGAGCTCAAGCGGACCAACAAGTGGCTCTCCGTCGGCGACGTCGACGCCGGCCAGGTCAGGAACCTGCTGCTGGACCAGGGCCTGACCACCGCCACGGGCCTCGCCAAGCTGATCCGGGACGAGGCCGTGGCCGCCGGCAAGGGCAGCTACGGGCTGCCCCCCGGGTACACGGTCCGCAGCAGCCACGAGGTGGCCGCCACGCTCGCCGCCGACCCGCTGCAGCGCTCCGCGGAACGCCTGTTCTGGTACTCGGGCGCCGCCGGCGCCGGGTTCGCCCTGCTCGCCGTCCTGCTGACCCTGGTGCGGGCCGCCCCCGAGCGCACGGCCCTGCTGGCCCGACTGCGCACCATGGGCCTGCGGCCCCGGCAGGGGCTGGCGCTGATCATCGCCGAGACGCTGCCGCAGACCCTGGTGGCGGCCGTCGGCGGCGGGCTGGTCGCGCTGGCGGCGGTCGGACTGCTCGGGCCGGCCTTCGACCTGTCGGCGCTGGTCGGCGCCAACGTCGGCGACGCGCTGGCCCCCGTCCTGCTGCCGGTGCTGCTGCCCACGGCGGGCCTGGCGCTGGTGGTCTGCCTCGGGGTGGTCCTGGAGACGGCCGTCTCCGGCCGGCGCCATATATCCACCGAACTGCGGGCGGGGGACCAGCGGTGAGGGCGGGAGGAGCGGTACGGGCCGCGACATCGGCGCCGGCCGTCGGAACAGTGGGGACCGTCAAGGTCGTCGAGATATTCAGGACCGTCAGGACCTTCAGGACCGCCAGGACCTCTAGGACAGTCGAGACAGGAGACGAGCGGTGAAGACCACTCCCCAGGAGCAGCCGGTCGCCGAGGCCCCCAGCTTGCAGGAGCTCCGGCAGCGGGCCCTCGCCGCCGCCTCGCCCAAGGCGTACGGCGAGGGCGCGGCCATCGTCTGCGACCGGCTGGTGCGGATCTTCAGCGCCGAGGGCGTCGAGGTCCAGGCGTTGCAGGGCTTGGAGCTGACCATCCAGCAGGGCGACCTGGTCGCCCTGGTCGGTGCCTCCGGCAGCGGCAAGTCCACCCTGCTGACCATCCTGGCCGGGCTCGACGTGCCGACCGCCGGAAGCGCCACCGTCGCCGGCTGCGACCTGCTGGAGATGTCCGCCCGGGAGCGGCTGCGCTACCGGCGGGAGGTGGTGGGCTTCATCTGGCAGCAGACCGCCCGCAACCTGCTGCCCTTCCTCACCGCCGCCGAGAACATCGCCCTGCCGATGCAGCTGCGCGGGCGCCGGGCCGGGGCCGGGCGGGCCAAGCAGCAGGCCGACCGGGTGGCCGAGCTGATGGAGGCGCTGGAGATCGGCGACCTCGCCCACCGCCGCCCCAACGAGCTCTCCGGCGGCCAGCAGCAGCGGGTCGCGATCGCGGTGGCGATGGCCAACAACCCGCCGGTGCTGCTCGCCGACGAGCCCACCGGCGAACTGGACTCCGAGACCGCGGGGGTGATCTTCGAGTCCTTCCGGACCGTCAACCGCGAACTCGGCGCCACCGTCGTCATCGTCACCCACGACCCGATGGTCGCGGGCGAGGTGCGCCGCACGGTCGCCATCCGGGACGGCCGGACCAGCAGCGAGGTGCTGCGCCGCACCGTCACGGACGAGCACGGCGAGGAGTCGGTCAACGAGCGCGAGTACGTGATGCTGGACCGCACCGGGCGGGTGCAGCTGCCGGTCAAGTTCCTGGAGGCGCTCGGGATGGAGCACCGGGTGGCGGTCGACCTCGCGGCCGACCACATCGAGGTCCGTCCGGACGACATCGCCGGGCACTGACGTGGGGGAGGGGCGGCGGCCGGCGGGTCCGTCAGCTGTCGCCGCCCATCCGCTGGAAGAGCCCGCTGCCTTCGGCGTCAGAGCGTAGGTCGGGTGCGTCCTCACCGGCGCGCTCGCCCCGGGCGGTGGCGGTGCAGAGGGCGAAGACGAGCACTGCACTGGCCGCGACGGCGAGGATTCCGAGTGCGGTCAGGACGCGTAGCCAGGTCAAGGAAGTGCCTCCTGGGGACGGTGCGGAGGAACGCCGCCGGGGTTGTATCGGCAGTTCGGTCCGCACGGTCGAGTGTCCACAGGCGGTTCTTCCCGTCGTCCGCCGCGCGAGAGGTCGCCCGCGCGGGCGCTCGAAGCATCGGTAGGGCGCGTCACACTCCCTCGCGCGCCCCTGCAGGGGTGACGGCCCGTCCCTCCGAGGACGTGGCCAACGCCCGCAATGCGTCGAGGTCCGGCTTCCCCGCCCCGGTCAGCGGGATCCCCGGCAGCACCAGGACGGAGTCCGGCGCGCACCGCGGCCCGACCCGCTCCCGGGCCCAGCGGCGCAGTTCCTCCGCCGTCGCCGGCGATCCCGGCCCGGTGACCACGGCCGCGTGCACCCGTTCCAGCCGGTCCGGACCGGCCGTCGCGAACATCACCGCCTCCCGCACCTCCGGGTGCGCGCGCAGCGGCTCCTCGATGTCCCGGGGGAAGACGTTGTGCCCGTCCACGATCGCCATCGGGCGGCGCCCGGCCACCGTCAGATAACCGGCCGCGTCCAGGCTGCCCAGATCGCCGGTGTGCAGCCAGCCCTCCCGCAGCACCCGGGCGGTCAGCTCGGGGTCGCGCCAGTAGCCGACCATCGCCGTCGGGGTGCGGACGCAGATCTCCCCGGTCCGGCCCGCCGGCAGCACCGTCCCGTCCTCGTCCACGATCCGCACCTCGGTGTCCGGGAACGGGCGCCCGGCCGTCGCCAGCAGCCGCGGGTCCAGGTGCTCGTCCGGGCCCAGCCTGGTCACCGGCCCGCACTCCGTCAGGCTGTACGTCTGGTGCAGCACCCGGCCCAGCCGCCGCGTCGCCTCCGCCAACCGGCGCGGCGACGGCGGACAGCCGGTGTACGTGACGCGGCGCAGGCTGCCGGTGTCGGCCGCGCGCAGCAGCGGATGGTCCAGCACGCGGTAGAGCAGGTGCGGCGGCAGGTACACCCGGGAGACCCGGAACCGCTCGATCGCCGCCAGCACCGCCTCGGCGGCGAAGGACTCCTGCAACACCACCGTGCCGCCCGCCGCCAGCGCCAGATCCGCGGTCGTACCGCCGCCGTGGCACAGCTCCGTACAGAGCAGGAACGTCGAACCGGACAGCAGCGCCGGCCGCGGCGGCCGGGCGAACCGGCGCAGCACCCCCTTCGGCCGGCCCGTCGTCCCGCCGGTGAATCGCACCGCCATCACGTCCTGCGGGCGGAACCGCGGGGCCAGCGGCTCCGGCGAGCAGGACGCGGCCGACGCCGGCAGGTCCACCCCGAGCGCCGACGGCCCCAGCGCGAACAGGCCCGCCGAGGGCAGCGCCCGCGCGATCCCCTCGGCGGGGGGCCGGCCGCCGGGCCGCTCGGAATACAACGCCCACCGGCCGGCGCCCCCCGCCCCCCCCCCCCCCACCCCCGCCCGGCCCGCCGGGGGC
>NZ_JBHWIR010000354.1:0-3776 GCF_042731835.1 Kitasatospora sp. NPDC059817
CGTCAACTCCCATTAATTGCCCAAAGGTTGATCGACCGCCACCCGCATCGAAAATGCCCGAACCCGATCCTTTGCCGCTTTCCGGCAAAGGATCGGGTTCGGGCGTGCTGTGGAGGTCTGGGACCTTCCACAGGGGCCCGGGCCCCGCGATGCGGCGGGGCGCCGGGCCGGGAGAGGGGGCCCGGGTCTTTCGGGCTTCGCTAGGTGCGGGCGGCGGCGGTGCGGGTGCGGCGGGAGAGGGAGTCCAGGACGACGGCGGCGAGCAGGACGGCGCCGGTGATCATGTACTGGATGGCCTGGGCGGCGTGGACCATGTCCAGGCCGGTGGTGATGGACTGGATCACCAGGATGCCCAGCAGCGCGGACCAGGTCTTGCCGCGGCCGCCGAAGAGGCTGGTGCCGCCGATGACGGCGGCGGCGATCGCGCTCATCAGGACGTTGCCGCCGCCCAGTTGCTTGTCGGCGGAGCCCTGCTGGGAGGCGTAGAACAGCCCGCCCAGGCCGGCCAGGAACGCGGACAGCATGAAGACGGAGATCCGCACCCGGGCCACGTTGACGCCGGCGCGCCGGGCGGCCTCCACGCCGCCGCCGACCGCGAAGATCTGGCGCCCGTAGGAGGTGCGGCGCAGGACGAAGTCGGTGAGGACGACGACGCCCACCAGCACGACCAGGGGCAGCGGCAGGCCGCGGTCCTGGTTGAGGGCGTAGGCGGTGGCGAGGGTGAGCACGGCCAGGGCGCCGGTGCGGATGGCGGTGTCGGCGGTGGGGCGGGCGGTGAGGCCGGCGGCGGTGCGCCGGCGGGCGGTGCGCAGGTGGGCGAGCAGGTAGAGGGCTGGGGCGAGGACCGCCAGGGCCCAGGCGTAGGCGATGTCGCCGTCGCCGAGGAAGGTGGTGTCGAGGGTGGCGATGAGGCCGCCGTGGCGGTTGTTGACGGTGCCGAGGTCGCCCAGGACGTACTCCTGCAGGCCGCTCCAGGTGAGCATGCCGGCGAGGGTGACGACGAAGGCGGGGACGCCGACACGGGCGAAGAAGAGGCCGTGCAGCAGGCCCATGACGGTGGCCGCGGCGAGGGCGGCGAGCACGGCGAGCCATTCGGCGACGCCCTGGCGCACGGCGAGGACGGCGGCGAGGGCGGCGCTGGCGCCGGCGACGGAGCCCAGGGAGAGGTCGATCTCGCCGAGGATGAGGACGAAGACGACGCCGACGGCGATGAGGCCGGGGCCGGCGATGAAGCGGGTGATGTTGGTGAGGTTGTCGGCCTGGAGGAAGTGGCCGGTGACGGACTGGAAGATGACGGCGATCAGGATGAGGCCGACGACGACGGGCAGGGAGCCGAGTTCGCCGGCGGCCAGGCGCCGGCGGGCGGCGTCCAGGTAGCCGGCGGGGCCGGCGGCCCGGGTGTGCAGGCGGGGGTCGGCACCGGGGGCCGCAGGCTCGGCGCCGGGGGTCGCGGGGGTGTCGGCGGGGGTGCTGGGCGTGGTCATGCGGCGTCCTCCTCCTCGGTGTGGCGGGCCTGGCGCCGGGCGTGGGCGTTGTCGGTGGCTCCGGTGATGGCGGAGACGATCTGCTCCTGGGTGGTGCCGGCGACGGGGAAGACGCCGTTGTTGCGGCCCAGGCGCAGGACGGCGACGGTGTCGGCGACGGCCCGCACGTCGGCCATGTTGTGGCTGACGAGGACGACGGCCAGGCCGCGTTCGCGCAGCCGCTCGACGAGGTCGAGGACCTGGGCGGTCTGTTCGACGCCGAGGGCGGCGGTGGGCTCGTCCAGGATGACGAGGGCTGGCTCGCCGACCAGGGCGCGGGCGATGGCGACGACCTGGCGCTGGCCGCCGGAGAGCGCGGCGACGGGGGTGCGCACGTCGGGGATGCGGATGGCGAGGGTGTCGAGGAGTTCGCGGGCGTGCTGCTCCATGGCGACCTCGTCCAGGAGCCCGTGGCGGCGTTTCTCGCGTCCGAGGAACAGGTTCGCGATGACGTCGAGGTTGTCGCACAGGGCGAGGTCCTGGTAGACGGTGGCGATGCCGAGGGCCTGGGCGTCCTGGGGGCGGGTCAGGCGCACGGGCTCGCCGTGCCAGGTGATGGTGCCCTCGTCGACGGGGTGGACGCCGGCGATGGTCTTGACGAGGGTGGACTTGCCGGCGCCGTTGTCGCCGACGAGGGCGAGGACTTCGCCGGGGTGGACGTCGAGGCCGACATCGGTGAGGGCCTGGACGGCACCGAAGCGCTTGGAGACCGAGCGCAGCTGGAGGACGGGTGCGCCTGTCAAGTGAACCTTCTTCTGCGGTGGTGGACTTGGACCCGGGTCGAGCTGGGCGGCTGGGCGGGGCCGGCTGGGCGGCTGGGCGGGCCGGGCTACTTGAGGCCGGCGGCGGCGCAGGCGGCGGCGTAGTCGGCGGTGCAGATGTCGGAGACCTTGTAGAGGCCGTCGGCGACGACGGTGGTGGCGATGTTGGCCTTGGTGACGACCTTGGCGTCCAGGAACTTGGCGGGGATGGCCTTGTCGGTGGCGCTGTCGACGGTGGCGGTGGCGACGGTCTTGACGTCCTTGCCCTTGAGGAGGGCGACGGCCAGTTCGGCGGCGGAGTCGGCGAGCGGGCGGTAGGCCTTGTAGATGGTGAAGGCCTGGTCGCCGTTGACGATGCGCTGGATGGCGTCGAGGCCGGCGTCCTGTCCGCCGACGGGGACCTTGATGCCGGCGCCCTGGAGCTGGGTGATGATGGCGCCGGCCATGCCGTCGTTGGCGGAGTAGACGGCCTGGAAGCCGTTCTTGCCGAGCTGGGTGACGGCGGCGCCGATCTTCTGGCCGGCGATGGTGGCGTCCCACTGGCCGGACTGCTCGTAGACGATCTTCTTGACCTTGGCGTCGAGGACCTTGTGGGCGCCGGTCTTGAAGTCGGCGGCGTTGGGGTCGGCCTCGTCGCCGTTGATCATGGCGACGTTGGCGTCGGCGGCCTGCGGGCCGAGGGCGTCGACGAGGGCCTGGCCCTGGAGTTCGCCGACCTTCTCGTTGTCGAAGGAGACGTAGGCGGCGACCGGTCCGGTGGCCAGGCGGTCGTAGGCGACGACCTTGACGCCCTTGGCGGCGGCCTCCTGGACCCAGCCCTGGGTGGACTTGGCGTTGTAGGGGTCCAGGATGATCACCTTCACGCCCTGGGCGAGGAGGGTGTCGAACTGCTGCTTCTGCTTGGCGGCGCTGCCCTCGGCGTTGTTGTAGAGGACCTTGCAGTCCGCGCACAGGGCGGCGACCTTGGCCTCGACGAAGGGGCGGTCGAAGGATTCGTAGCGGGTGGAGGAGGCGTTCTCGGGTAGGAGCAGCCCGATGGACTTGCCGTCTCCGGAGGCGGCCGCGTCCTTCTTGTCGCCGCCCGCCTTGCCGCAGGCGGCCATGGACAGGGCCAGTGAGATGCCGGTGGTGGCGATGAGGACGCGACGCAGTGCTGCGTTCATGGGGGTGCCTCTCCCTGACGTCGCCGCGGCTCTGCGGCGGGGTGGGGGGAGTTAAACCTGAACGCGTACATGACGTCAATAAGTAAATTCAGACTGTGGGCGATGCGCCTCTACTCGTTATCTTCATGAACACTGACGGGGAGTTGAAACCTGGAGGAAGCTCCAAATGACGGAACGGCGGCGCCCGTTGCGGGGCCCGCCGTTCAAGAGTCGATCAACCTGTCGGGGCGTCAGGGAGGTGGGGGGGCCCGCCCGCCCCCCCGCGCTGGGCCCCGGCCGCGTCGGCCGCCGAGGCGGGCCCGCCGAGCCGCTCCCCGCCGGTCGCGGTG
>NZ_JBHWIR010000355.1:0-3760 GCF_042731835.1 Kitasatospora sp. NPDC059817
AGCCGTAGCCGGTGAAGTCGGCGTAGGTGAGCGGGACGGCCAGGCCGCCGGCCATCACGTAGACGGTGGAGTCGGTGCCGGCGGCGTTGGTGATCAGGGTGCCGTTGGCGAGCGGGCGGGCGACCTCGGCGGCCTCCCATGCCTCCGGGACGCCCAGGACCGGCTGGTTGGCGTAGGTGGTGGTGAACTCGGCGCTGGTCATCGGCAGCGCGGAGTTGTTGACCATCACGTAGATCGACGGGTCGGTGCCGGCCTGGCCCTTGATCAGGGTGCCGTCCGGGACGGTCTTCCTGGCCGTGGTGTTGAGCCACTCGCCGGGCACGCCCATCAGGGACTGGAGGTTGTAGCCGTCGGCGGTCCACTCGGAGGCGGAGATGGGCAGGGCGGCGCCGCCGACAACGACGTAGCGGCTGGGGTCGGTGCCGGACTGGTCCATCAGGACGGTGCCGTTGGGCATGGGCTTGGCGATGGCGGCCTTCAGCCAGTCGCTGGGCACGCCCATCAGGGACTGGGTGTTGTAGCCGTCGGCGGTCCACTCGGCGGCGGAGATGTGCATGGCGGTGCCGTTGACGACGACGTAGCGGCCGGCGTCGGTGCCGGACTGGTCCATCACGACGAGTCCGGTGGCCGGGCCGGTGTTGATCGCGCCCTGCAGCCAGCTGGACGGGACGCCCATGTCGGCGCGGGTGTTGTAGCCGTCGGCGGTCCAGTCCGAGCCGGAGATGAACAGTGCCGCGCCGCCGACCACGACGTAGCGGGAGGAACCGCCGGCCTGGTCGTGGACCACGGTGCCGGGCGGCGGCACGGTGGGCAGGGCGTTGAAGGCGCCGTCGTCGACCTGGACGATCTTGCTCAGGTCGTAGCCGTCGGGGGCGACGTCGGAGCCGGCGACCGGCAGGCCCGCGCCGTTGATGATGACCTTGACCGAGGCGCCGTTCGGGGACTTGACCAGGGTGCCGGAGGGCAGCGAGGACGGGGAGGTGCTGACGTCCTCGACGACGTTCTTGTAGCGCCGCGCCTTGTAGTCGCCGTTGGGGTGCGAGTCGAACTTCGCGGCGTTGATGGAGGCGCCGGTGATGTGCTTCACCGGGGTGGAGCCGAAGGAGTAGTAGGAGAAGGTCGTGTGGCCGGGGTCGTCCCACTTCTCGAAGAGCAGGACGTGGTCGTAGAAGCTGTTGAGGACGTCCCCGGGGCGCAGGTCGCTGCGCGGGATCTCGTAGCTCTCGTCGGTGGCGATGGACTGGGTGGTGGCGCTGTAGCCCAGGTGCCAGGCCATGGAGACGTAGCCGGAGCAGTCCTTGCGGTAGTAGCGGCCGCTGGAGTCGGGGAAGGTCGCGCCCTGGTTGTAGGTGAGGCCCGGGTTCTGGTTGAACCAGTACTGGGCGCGGGAGAGGATCTCCGACCGGGTGATCTGGCCGCCGACGGTGGACGAGGCGGCGGCGTGGGCCGCGGTGGTGGTGACGGCCGTGGCGGCTATCGCGCCGGAGGCGGCGATGGAGGCGGCGAGGGTGATGCGGGCGAGCTTGGAGAGCGCGGAGGGCATGACGACGCGTCCTGACGGTGTGAGAGCGGCGGTGGGCGCCCGGTGCGGGCGCGGGAAGTCGAGGGGCGTGGCCCGGAGGGAGGCGGACGGCTGCCCTGCAGGAGCAGCGGTCGGGTGGCCTCGGGCGACGGCGGGGCGGGTCAGTCCCGGATGGTGTTCACGGAAGTGGCCGGCGTGGGTCGGGTCAGTCCCAGATGGTGTTGGCCGGGGTGACGGTGACCGGCGCGGGGGTGGTGACCGGCGCGGGGCCGTCCCAGATGGTGTTCGCCGTCGTGGCGGCCGGGGCGGGGGTAGGGCCGTCCCAGATGGTGTTGGCCGTCGTGGCGGCCGGGGCGGGGGTGGGGCCGTCCCAGATGGTGTTGGCCGAGGCCTGGCCGGCGATCGGCAGGACGGCGGCGAGGGCGAGGGCGGCGACCGCGGCGGCCTTGGCGAGCGGGGTGCGAAGCATGGGGGTGGACCTCTTTCGAGAACTGGGCGGGTGGCGGTGAGTCCGGTGTCGCGTCCCGCGGTAGACGCTCGGCCGGTTTGCCTCCGGGCGGTGGGCCCTGCTGGCGAGTACTAGCTTCGTCGCAGTTCAGGGCGGGTGGAAGGGCTCTCCGGTGGACGGAAGCGGCAGCGTCCGGATCCGTCCAGCCGGGCCGGATCAGTCCAGCAGGCGCTCGTAGAACGGCGCGACGAGCGGGGCTCCGACGCGGGTGAGCGTCCAGCCGTGCAGCGCGGGGACGGTCTCGACCGCGCGCCGGCAGAACGTGTCGACGACGGTCTCGGCGGCGCTCAGCCGGCCGGCGACCAGGTAGACGCCGAGGACGGCGCCGGGGCCGGCGCCCTCGTGCACGGCGACGTGTTCGATGCGCTCCTGGGGCCGCGCGCTCGCCAGCAGCGCCCCGGCGGTGTCGGGCGCGAGCGCCGCTGCCGGGGCCGGGACCGGGGCCTGGATCTCGGCATGAATCAGGTACATGGAACGGACTCTGCCGAACCGTCGACATCCCGGCATAGAGGATCAACCTGGACGGTTCCGGCGGTGTCCGGAACCGTCCAAGGGCCCTTGCTGGCCCCCTCTCGCACTCGCGTGCGATGATCGCGTACGCAGCGATTGGCGATTCAGGCCTTACACACCGGGGGGTAACGAGGCATGCTGACCGCACTCGGGCTGGATGCCGTGTCAGAGAGCGTCTACCGCAGCATGCTCGCGCATCCCGGCGACGGGGTGCGGGCGCTGGCGGAGCGGCTCGGGCGCAGCGAGGAGGAGGTCCGGCGCTGTCTGGACCTGCTGAGCGAGCTGGCGCTGATCCGGCCCTCCTACGAGCGGGAGGGCGAGCTGCGTGCGGTGTCGCCGCAGGTCGGCATGGAGTTGCTGATGGCTCGTCAGCAGGCTGATCTGGCGGCGCAGCAGCTGCGGATCGAGGCGTCCCGGGCGGCGGCTGCGCAGTTGATCGCGGAGTACGCGGATCTGCGGCCGGCCGCCTCGCACGCGGGGGTGGAGCAGTTGGTGGGCCTGGACCAGATCCGGGACCGGATCGCTTCGCTGGCCCGTGGTCTGACGGCGGAGATCATGACGTTCGCGCCGGGTGGCGGGCATTCTCCGGAGAGCATCGAGGCGTCCCGGCCGCATGACCGGGATCTGCTGGGCCGGGGGGTGCGGATGCGGACGGTGTACCTGGACAGTGTGCGCAACAGCCAGCCGACGGTGGCGTATGTGGGCTGGTTGGCGGAGCTGGGCGGGGAGGTGCGGACGGCGCCGGAGCTGCCGACCCGGATGATCATCTTCGATCGGGCGACGGCACTGATCCCGGTCAGCGGGGAGGACACCCGGGCGGGGGCGGTCGTGCTGACCGGTCACGGGACGCTAGTGGCACTGTGTGCACTGTTCGAGCACGTGTGGGGCCAGGCGCGGGAGTTGGGGCCGTCGGCGGTGCGGGACGAGGGCGGGCTCAGTGCGCCGGAGGCGACGGTGGTGCGGTTGCTGGCGCAGGGGCTGACGGACGAGGCGATCGCCAAGCGGCTGGGGGTGTCGTCGCGGACGGCGCGGCGGGTGGCGACGGATCTGATGGAGCGTCTGGGTGCGCGCAGTCGTTTCGAGTTCGGGATGCGGGCGGTGCAGAACGGCTGGCTGCCGCAGCAGTTGTAGGGCGTTCGCGCGGGTGGCCGTGGCGGGAGCCGGGCGGCTGGTGCGGGTGTGGGTCCGGCCCCCCCCCCCCCCGGGGGCGGGGGGGGGGC
>NZ_JBHWIR010000356.1:0-416 GCF_042731835.1 Kitasatospora sp. NPDC059817
GCCGCCGCCCGGGCGGCGCGGGTCGCGGACATCACTCCCGCGATCAGGGCCAAGCAGAGAAGAGCCGTCCCGGGTAATCCCAGGACCGGCGATTTTCGTGAGGACACGTGTTCTCGTACCTCTCGGAGTGTTCGGGTGACGGAACAGCTGCCCCCCTGGAGGGGGAGGGCTCGACGATTCCCCCGTTCCGGCGGACCTGCCGGGGTGACGCCGAGCGACCGTGCGGGTGCGACCGGGGGCGACGTGTCCGTGGTCGCCGGCGCAGTGCTTCGACGGGTTCGATGGTGATCCGCGTGCACGTGCCGGGGGGGGGGGGGGGCGCCCGCCCCCCGCGCGGGGCGGCGCGGGGGATTGAATCAAACAAATAGAAAGAGACCGAGAGAGACACACAGACTCAAAGGTTGAGAGTGTGAGAG
>NZ_JBHWIR010000356.1:426-3714 GCF_042731835.1 Kitasatospora sp. NPDC059817
GGTCGGTGGGCTGGTTGTGGTGTTTTGTGTTGTTGGTGTTTTTGCTTGTTTTGTCTCGTCGTGCGCGCTCGCCGCCCCCCACCGCACGTTCGGGGCCAGGTTTAGACGTGGAACCACTTCTGCCACGAACTGCCGTTGCAGTCCCAGAGGTAGACGCGTTGAACGCTCCAGTCCTTCTGCCCGGGGTCGGCGTCCAGGCACTTTCCGTTCCAGGCGCTCCTGATCTCACCGGCGCTGGTCCAGATCCACTGCTGGTTCCTCGGCTGGTGCTCCCATTCCAGCCAGCGGTAGCGGGTGATGCGGCTGCCGTTGGCGTTCTCCAGCACCGCGTCGATGACCTTCCCGTCGTAGACGGATGTGAAGACCAACCGGCCATCACCGAATGCCCCCTGCATCCAGCGCTGCCCGCCGTTGTTGTCGCACCGTGTCAGATTGACGGTGCCGCCGTCCCACGGTTCCGAGCCGTCCCAGTCCAGGCAGTTCCCGGAGTACCTGTTGGCTATGTTGCTCCAGCCGACCGCGGCCGCGTGGGCCTCCGTCTTCTCCGGTGTGCTGTTCGCGGATGCCGCGCCGGCCGGGGCGAGTGCGACCATGATCGCGGCACAGGCCGTGAGGGCTTTCCTGCTGATCACTGGTTGCTCCTTCTTCGATGTCACCGGCACTTGACCTTGCTTCCGTGGTCGGTGAGCAGGTCGTTGCGGATCCACCCCTGGACGCCGGTGCTCACGTTCCGCGCGTACGTCCAGCTGAAGTCGTCGTCGGCCAGGGGGGTGGAATAGCAGTGGTAGTCGAGGGCCTGGCCCTGGTAGGCGACGCCGTTGGCGGGGCACCCGGTGCTGGCACCGGAGCGCATGTTGACGGCCCCGTCGGCGGTGGCGTACCACCCGCCGCCGTCGATGTCCTCGGGCACCCATCCGCACCCGGCGAACACGGTGGCGGGTGCGGCGGGTGCGGCGGGTGCGGCGGATGCGGCGGATGCGGGGCTGGCGAGGGCTTGCGGGGCAGCGAGTGCGCACAGGGCTGCACTGGACAGGAGCAGCGCGACGATGTGCCTACGCATGGTTGACCTCCGTTTGGTGGAGTGAAGGAAGACCTGTAGCCACGGGACGGGATGCGGGAAAGAGGCATGCGGTCGATGCCGGTGGCTCACCCGCCGAGGCTGCCGGCAAGGAAGCCGACGGCCGGCTGTCAGTCGTGGTACACCACAGGGCTGCAGTCCAGGGTGCTGTCGGGGAACCCGAAGTACGTGCCGCAGACCCGGTAGTAGGAGCCGTAGCTGGTGCCCACCATGTTGGACCAGTCCAGCTCGCCCTTGTTCACCGCGACGGCGCGTTCCTCCTGGACGTCGACACCGCCGCCGCCGTCGAGGAGGACACGCTGGATCACCGCGCTGGCGCCTGCGGCGCCGGCGCCGGAGGCACGTATCCAGCCGGCGTGGCACGCGTTGGACCACCGCAGCTCGTAGTACCCGGCCTTCAGCGTGTAGGCCCGCAGGTTGAAGGCGTCGGCGTCGCAACCGGTGCCCTTCGGCCCCTTGTTGGAGCACGTACCGCCGTAGCAGGAAGCCGCGTAGGCCGCCGGTGAGGCGGCGACGGAGAACCCGATGAGGGCTGCGGCCGCGAGGGTGAGAGAAACGAGCCTGTTCTTGAGCACATTCACTCCGATCGGATCGAAAGAGCGGCTGATACCGGGGAAAGCGGTGGCCGGTCCCCCTTCGGGGCAGGACCGGGCCCCCGCTTCCCCGCCGGTGGCTGTCCCCCGGCAGTCAGCGGCCACCTCATGCTGGTTCGGAGCTGATTGTCCGTCAATCAATCTCTGGGAAAGCCAAGTTCGAGCACGGAAAAATATCGTTGTCCGCGGACAAGGGGATTGCCGTGGACCGGTGGAGGACGGGCGGGCGCCTGCAGCTGCCCGAGGTCAGCTGTCCACGACGAGTGAGCGGGTGGGGCCCCTGGTGCGTCTTCTTGTGCTGGACCTGTGGGTGCGGTCACGCGAGTCGGCGTCGGGGCAGGGCGGGGCGGTTGCCGCTGAGGCAGGGCATGACGAGCGCGATGGCGGTGTCCGCGCTGCGGGAGCGGAAGCCCCGGCGGACGATCGGGCGGGTCCTGGTGTTCGTGGACTCGATCGGCCCGCCTGTCACCTGCTGGTGATCAGGGTGGCGGCCGGTCCGCTGATTTTCGTCCAGGTGGCGGCGCCGTTGCTGGGTGCCTGGTAGATAGCGCTGTGGTCGGGCGCCAGGCGGTAGATGTGGTCGGCGGTGACGGCGAATTCGGCTCCCGCCTCGCTGACCGGATCCCAGAACTGGGGAGTGCGGGCGTAACGCAGGAAGGTGCCGTGATCGGGACTGGTGGCGAACAGGTCGGCCGGCCCGGCGTAGAGGTCCTGGGCGTGGCCGCCGATGAGGGTCCAGTCGCTGCCCGTACCGTCCCATTGGAACACCTGGCTGCGGTCCGGTGAGAGTCCGTAGAGGCGGGTGTCGCTGACGGCGAAGGTCGCCCCGTCGGTGCCCACGTAGGTCCAGATTTCCCTGGCGGTGTCGTAGCGGAAGATGCGGCCGTCGCGCGGGTCGGTCGCGAACAGGCCGGCCCCGCCGCCGTACAGGCGTCCGGCCGGGCCTCCTATCTTGGTCCAGCTCGTTCCGGTGCCGTTCCAGCGGTAGACGCCGGTGTGGTCCTGGGCGAGGCGGTAGAGGCGGGTGCCGCTGATGGCGAAGTCGGCACCGGGTTCGCTGACGGGTGTCCAGTTGCCCGGGGTCCCGCTGTAGCCGAGCAGCCGTTTGTCGTGGGCGCTGACGGCGAACACGCCGGCGCCTCCCGCGAGGATCCGTTCGGTGGGACCGCCGATGGGCGTCCAGGCCATGTCCCGGCCCTGCCACTGGTAGACGGCGCGGTGGTCCGGGGCGATGGAGTACAGGGTGCCCGGAGCGGAGGCGACGACCACGGGTTGTCCCGGCTGCTGGGGGGCCGTGTCAGGCGGAACGCCCTGGGTGTCGCGGTTCCGTGGGGTGCTCGACGCCTCGGGGGCGGGCGTCGCGTCGGCCGGGGCCGGCGCCGACCCCGGGGTGGGCGTCACCTCGACCGGAAGCGGGGCCGAAGGCGAGGCCGCAGCCTGCTGCGGTCCGGGGGCAGCAGTTGCGTCTGCCGAGGCCGGGGCTGAGGCCGTAGCCGACGCGATGCCGGCGGCCGGCCGGTACGTGTGCGCGGGCGGGCCCGCCGCGGGCGGGGGCGGGGTCGGTCCGAGGGGGGCGGTGTGCGCCCGCCCCCCGGAGGTCTATGCCCGGTTCGGCCC
>NZ_JBHWIR010000357.1:0-3520 GCF_042731835.1 Kitasatospora sp. NPDC059817
GGTAGAGGGCGGCCGCCGCGGCGGTCACGGTGCGGTGGTCCGCCACGGCCCGCAGGGTCCGCAGCCGTCGGGCGTCGATCACGGACCAATTCTGCCAGCGTGCCGGGGCGGCCCGGACCGGGCCCGGAGCCGGGGCGGGGTTCGGGCCGGGGTTCGGGCCGGGGCCGCGTAAGGGGCGGTACGACCGGTGGCGTATTTCCGGACGAGATCGCTTCGCCCGGTTGACCACCCGGCCCGGGCGACGATTGGCTCTTCCCCAGCCGGGCCACGGGGGTGACGAGGGCCCGGCGCCGTCATCAGGGGAGGATGTCCATGACCACCGCACGAACCCGCCGTTGGCTGGCCCGTACCGCCGGCGTCCTGGTGGCCGCCGCCGTGGCCGGGGCCACGATGCCCGCCGCCGAGGCCCGGCCGCTCAAGGGCGACACCTCCCGGGTGAGCGAGGGGCCCAAGGGCGAGCAGCTCGACGGCACCTCGTCCGCGCTCGGGCTGAGCGCCGACGGCCGCTCCGCGCTGTTCAGCTCGACCGCGACCAACCTGCTGCCCGGGGCCGGCACCCCGAACTCGGACGAGGTCTACGTGCGGGACCTGCGCAACGGACACGTCGAGCGGGTCAGCGTCGCCGCCGACGGCTCCAAGCTGGACGCCGCCACCAACCAGGCCGCGATCAGCGGCGACGGCCGGTACGTGGCGTTCAGCACCGCCGCCACCAATGTGCTGCCCGGCCAGCCGAAGCACGGCAGCGACGTCTTCGTCCACGACCGCTGGACCGGCCGCACCGAGCTGATCACCGCCCCCGGTTCGGCGAGCACCGACGACCAGAGCATCCGCACCGCCGACAGCCCCACCCTCAGCTGGGACGGCCGCTTCGTCGCCTACGCCTCCAGCCGCACCGACCTCGCCCCGGGCGTGAAACGCGGCAAGAACAACATCTACGTCACCGACCGCTGGACGCACACCACCCGGCTGGTCACCTCCGGCACGGAGGGCGAGGGCGCCGACAACAACTCCTTCAGTCCGACGATCAGTGCGGACGGCTCGACGGTCGGCTTCGGCTCCCGGGCCGGGAACCTGCTCCCGGGCGCTCCGGCCCCGACCCCGACCACCGACCCGACGCCGGGCGCCGGGGCACCCCAGCTGGCCGGGCCCAAGTTCTACCCGTACTACGTCTGGAAGGCCGGCACCGGCAAGATCGCCGGCGCCAGCCTGGACGACACCGGGGCCCTGAGCGACGGCGGCCGCGACGGCCGGGTCAGCCCGGACGGCCGCTACGCGATCTACAGCCTCCCGGTCTTCATCGGCGGGGCCCCCGCCCCGGCCCACGGCATCCGGATGGACGTGTACGTCCACGAGCTGGCCACCGGCAAGATCACCAAGGTCAACACCGACCTGCCGGGCACCACCGCCAAGTGGTCCTCGTCCGGTGGCGTCATGACGCTCGACGACCGCTGGGTCTACTTCGACTCCGCCGCCGAGAACCTCGTCCCCGACGACACCAACTCCGCCAGTGACGTGTTCCGCCGCGACCTGTGGACCGGGCGGATCGAGCGGATCAGCCTCACCCGGAGCGGCGGGCAGAGCACCGCCTCCTCCTACGGCCCGTACGTGGACGCCACCGGCGACACGGTGATCTTCGACGCCTCGGACGGCGACCTGGTGCCGGGTGACACCAACACCTTCCTGGACGTCTTCCTGCGCCGCCTGTGACGCCCTGATTCCCCTGCCGCATACGTCCGTTGACGTATTTTCGGCCGAGATCACCCGTGGGCGTTGACCACCGGCCCTCCCGACGATTGGCTCTCCCGAAAGCCCGTCGCCGGGAGGGAGCCCGGCCGGGCGACCCCCGGGGAGGCAGACGTCATGACACGCAGCACCCGTACCACCCGCAACCGGTGGCTGGCCGGCGGCGGCAGCATTCTCGCGGCCACCGCCGTACTCGCCGTGACCGCCGCACCCGCCCAGGCCGCCCAGGCCGACCGGGCGCCGCGCGGCACCGTCCAGGTCAGCGTCGGGGTGAACGGCGCCGCGCCGGACAACCAGTCGTGGAGCCAGGCGATCAGCGCCAACGGCCGCTACGCCCTGTTCACCTCCTGGGCCACGAACCTGGTGTCCCAGCCCGCGAAGAGCGCCCGCGACGCCTACGTCCGCGACCTGAGGACCGGCCGCACCGAGCGGATCAACCTGGCCGCCGACGGCAGCGCGCTGAACGGCTTCACCGACAACGTCGCGATCAACGCCGACGGCCGCTACGTCGCCTTCGACAGCGACGCCGAGAACGTGGTGCCCGGCATGCAGGTCCAGGGGCGCGACGAGGTGTACGTCCGCGACCGGAAGACCGGCCGCACCGAACTGATCAGCGGCGGGCTCACCGGCACCGACACCGACAAGTTCCACGCCTCCTACGCGCCCTCGATCAGCGCGAACGGCCGCTACGTGGTCTTCGGCTCCAGTCGGAAGGACCTCGTCCCCGACCTCCAGGGCGGCGACCCCTCGCTGGCCAGGCCCTACACCTGGGACTACAACATCTACGTCACCGACCGCTGGACGGGGAAGACCAGGCTGGTGACCCGCGGCGTGGACGGCAAGCCGGGCGACGGCATGTCCCTCAACCCGACGATCAGCGCGGACGGCCGCACCATCGGCTTCACCTCCATGGCCGACAACCTGCTGCCCGCCGACCAGACCCCCGCCCCGGCCGCCGGGGGCGCCGCCGCCCCCGCCGACGTGGAGCTGGCCCCGGGCGTCGCCCCGGCCCTGCCCCACAGCGCCCAGAAGGGCCTGGCCCCGAACCTGGCCCGGCCGGTGACCGCCCCCTACTACACCTACGACGTGGAGTCCGGCCGGATCTCCGCCGCCAGCCTCGACCTCGACGGCAAGCTCGGCGCCCCGAGCTTCGGCGCGACGATCAGCCCCGACGGGCGGCGCGCGATCTACGCCCTGCCCGAGCCCGGCGGGTCGACCGGCGGCCACCGGTTCCACACCGTGCTGTACGTCCGGGACCTCGGGAAGGGCACCGTGACGAAGATCAGCGGCGGCCTGCCCGGCACCACCTCGGTCGGCTCCTCCGACCACGCCCGGATCACCGCCGACAACCGCTGGGTCTACTTCGCCTCCGCCGCCGACAACCTGGTGGCGGGCCCGCAGCACCCGGGCTGGGACGTCTACCGGCACGACCTGCGCACCGGCCGCACCGAGCGGGTCGCCACCGCCGCGGACGGCTCGCTCGGCAACGGCACCTCGGCCGATCCGGTCGTGGACGCCCGCGGCCGCACGGTGGTGTTCAGCTCGACCAGCGGCAACCTGCTCGCCGGCACCGGCGGCCCGGCGAGCACCGACTCCCAGGTCTTCGCCCGCGCCACCGCGCACCACGGCCACGGCGACGTCCAGGGCGACGACCAGGACCAGGACCAAAGCCAGGACCAGGACAGCGACGACTGACCGTCAACCGCCGCTCGCACCGTGAACCGCGTACGGGGGCGGGAAGTAGGGCGGGCCGGGGTGCCGCCCGCGCAGCGGGAGG
>NZ_JBHWIR010000358.1:0-3509 GCF_042731835.1 Kitasatospora sp. NPDC059817
GTGTGGGGCGCGCCTGTGTCTCCCAACGCGGGGGGGGGGCCGACTGGGCCCCGCGGCTCCGCGGTGTGGGCCGGCCCCGGCGGGGCCGGGGAGGCGGAGCTGGCCCGGCTGGTGGAGGAGGCCGGCGGCCGGCGCTGGACGGTGGAGCGCGCCGCCGAGCACGCGGACGGGGCCCGGCGCCGTCTGCGGAGCCTCGCCGACGGCCCCGGTGCGGTGCCAGGTGCCGTCGCCGACCTCGACGCGCTCTGCGAACTGGTCGTCAACCGGTCGTACTGAGCCGGTCGCCCCCGGCGCGGGAGGACCAGGGCGCCGGGGTGTCGAGGATGTGCGCACGGCCCTGCCGGTAGAGCGCGGCGTCCACCTCCTTCAGGCGGCACAGTTCCTGCGGCTCGTACAGGGCGTGGACCACGGCCGGCTCGGCGCCGTGCCCGGCGGCCTCCAGCAGCGCGTTCGCCGCCGCCCGGCCGCTCTGGTTCGCGCCCTCCATGGTGGCCAGGTTCACCGGGCAGCGGACGAAGTCCCCGGCCATGAACAGGTTCACCGCGGCCGTCCCCGCCAGCGGGCGCAGCGCCCAGGAGCCGGTGGTGTTGATCAGCAGGGCCTCGTCGTTGGTGGCGGGACCGGGGCCATCGAGGTTCTTGACGGCCGGGTCCAGGTGCCAGGAGTGGAGCAGGCCGTCGTGGAGGGTCCGGCGGCGGCCGTCGTCGAGGGCGTCGGCGAGCTGGGCCCAGACCTCGGCGACGACCTCGGCCCGGGTGCAGTCGCGGGCCGGCTTGCCGTAGAGGATGCCGGGGGTGTCCCAGGAGGAGATGTCGACCGACAGGCAGTCGGCCACCGTCCCGTCGCCGTAGGTGGCGCGGAAGTCGGTGTCCCAGAACTGCGCCTGGCTGATGGAGGTCAGGGCCCACGGGGAGTCCTGGTAGATGACGTGGCCGCGGGTGATCGGGGTGGGCTCGGTGAGGTAGAACTGCAGGCCGACCATCCAGTCGGTGCGCAGGTGCGCCGTCTTCTTCAGCTCCGGGTCCGCCTCGGCCAGGCCGCGCTCCAGCAGCGTCCCGATCCGGTCGACCGGGAGCGCGCACACGTACCAGTCGGCGGCCGCCTCCCGCCGCCGGCCGCCCGGGCCGCGCAGGACGGCGCCGACGACGGCGCGGCCCCGCACCGTCAGGCGCTCCACCTGCCAACCGAGTTCGAGCCGCACCCCCAGCCGCTCCAGGTGCCGCACCCAGGGGTCGATCCAGGCGGTGCTGGTCGGGGCGTTCAGGACCCGGTCGGCGGCCTGGGCCTCGCCCCGGCCGAGGAAGCCGTAGCCGAAGGCCTCCAGGAACCCCCCGACGGTGTGCGCGCTGCACACCTCCGCCCTGGCCGCCACGACCGTACGGGTCGCCCCGACGACGCACACCTTCCGGTACTCCTCGGAGGCGCCGTCGGCGGCGGTGAAGTCCCACCACGACATCTGCTCCCACTGCCCCAGCCGCCGCTGCGTGCTGCTGGTCATGTAGACCAGCAACCGGTTGGCGAAGTACAGCAGTTCCTCGTTCAGCTCCCCCTCGGCGCCCAGCTTCATGCCCCGGGCCTTCAGGATCTGCAGGGGCATCCTCGGACCGGCGGCCAGGGACACGTCGACGACCGTCTCCCCGATCCTCCCCGACCGGGCGGACAGCATCTGCGGCGCCTCCCGCAGGTTGCCCTCCACGCCCGAGGGCGAGCCCGGGAGGGGGATCCGCCGCATCGTGTCCGGCAGGCTCCGGTAGAAGCCGGGGAAGAACCGGAACCCGTGCTCGCTGGGCAGGTCGAGCCGCCCGCCGGTACCCGTGCCGGGAACCGAGGCACTCCGGGCCTTCCCGCCCCACCCGGAGGGCTCCACCACGGTCACCTCGAAGCCGCGCTCCGCCAGCTCCATGGCCGCCGTCAGCCCGGCCACCCCGCCGCCCAACACCGTGACCGTCCGGCCCGAACTCCCCGACACCGCACGCCCCTTCCCGGCCCACGGCCGCTCACCCGTCCCACCCCATCCGTACGGGAACGATAGAGCAGGTCATGACGTCACCCCGGAGGAGCCCCTCCCCGCGACCCCCGGCACCCCGCGGCCGCGTCTTCAGGCGCCGACCGAGCACGGGGAGTGTCCGGCACGGCAGAAGGAGGCCCAGCCGCGCCTCTTCCTGCCGTTCACACGAACAGCGGGTCGGCCGGCTACGGCCACGGGTAGCCCACTTGCTCTGGCCGGTAGCCTCCGCAGAGCTCGGCGGTGGCACGGGGATCGCCTGCGGTCAGCTGCGCTTCAAGGCGCTCGGCCTGGTCCGACGGGTCGTCCGCGGAGATCGGCAGGGGCATCAGGAACTGGGCCCAAGGCAGATCCGTCTCGTCCCGGCCAGGGGGATGCCGAAGGACGACGTCGATCCGATCGGGTTCCCCGCGGAAGGCCCAGACCGCCTCCACCTCGCACTCCCACCTGGCGAGCCAGTCCTCGCGTCCCCTCAGCCCCGCCTCCAGCAGCGTCGCGACCACTGCCGCCGGCCACTCCCAGCCGCGGTCCTCCTCGGCTCGCAGGACCTCGGCCTCGTACTGCTCCGCGGCGAATCGAAACTCCGGCAGGTCGAAGCCCCGCTCGACCGGGTCGCGCCAGCCCGCCCAGACGACATGCTCCTCGTCGCGCGTGACCGTCACGTACAGAGCACTGCAGCACCGCTCAAAGCCGCATCCGGATCGAGCGAGCCGAACCTCGTGGGGAGTTCCAGTGGCATGCAACGGCCCGCCCCGGCCCAGGAGATACCGGGGGCCTGATCCCACGAACGGGGGGCCGCCCGATTCCCTGCTACGGAGGGACAGGTCGGCCAGGAGATCCCGGCCACTGACGAACGGGCGGACCTCCACGCCGCCCTCGCCGGGCGGTGGGCAGACGATGCTCAGACGGAGAAGGTCCGGTTCCATGGCCATCGGCAAAGGATCGCGGAGCCGGCCGCAGCTGTCATGTGAATTTGCGTGGCCGCCGGTCCCCGCCTGTAGCGTCACCGCATGACCGACGAGACCACGGCCAGGGCAGGCAGAGAGTTCTACACGTTCGACGGCCGGATCCTGGAGGTCTTCGGCAGCTGTCCGAAGCGGTTTCACATCCAGAACATGGACCTGCGGGTCACGGGCCCCGACCGGAAGGGGAGGCGGACCGTCGAGATCGTCGCCGGCCCGCCCGAAGCCCCGGCGACGCAGCACACATGGCACCACTCGGCCGAGGAATGGCAGCGGGCGCAGGGCCTGGAAGCCCTGCTGGAAGCGGTACGGGCGGGTATCGCGGCGGCCCGGGAGCACGGAGCCTGAGGGTTTTCCGCAACCGTGGTCGAGGACGGCCGCCGCAGCCCTGTCGGGGGAACGGAGGCCGTCGCCCGCAGGGACGCCGGATGCGCCGTCACCGAGTGGGGTGTCGTCGACGGGTGAAATTAGGGCCACGGACGGCGCATCAAAAGCGGGCCACTGCGTGATCTCTTGAACATCCTGACTTCACTGGTATGGGA
>NZ_JBHWIR010000359.1:0-3481 GCF_042731835.1 Kitasatospora sp. NPDC059817
GGAAGAAGGTCACGAAGGGCGAGACCACCGGGCGTGTTGGGGTGCCCCCCGCCCCCCCCCCCCAGCGCCACCCCCCCCCACGTTCCGTCCGACCACCCGCTGCGCTGGCAGCTTGTGGACTTCAACGCCGGCGAGAGGAGCAGCAGCACCGACTGGCTCTGGGTGCGGCTGCTGGACGTCCCGCGGGCGCTGACCTCGCGCGGCTGGTTCGTGGACGGCGAGCTCGTCCTCGACGTCGACGACCCGTTCCTCGGCGAGCACGGCCGCTATCTGCTGACCGTCCGGGACGGGAAGGCCGAGTGCGTCCCGACGGACCGGGAGCCCGACCTGTCCCTGGACGTGAGCGACCTGGGCTCGGTCTACCTCGGCGGCACCACCCCGAGCACGCTCGTGCGGGCCGGGCACATCCGGGCCCACCGCCCGGGCGCGGCCGCCCTCGCCGACGCCCTCTTCAGCGCCGAGCGCGCCCCGCACTGCCTGCACTGGTTCTGACCGGCTGGTTCCGACCGCACGCTCGCCTCGCCGCCCCTGCACGACAGGCCTACGGGCGTGCCGGGATCGACGCGGGCGCAAGCTCGGGCTCGGGCTCTGTCCCGGGCTCGGGCTCTGTCCCCGGCTCAGACTCGGGCTCGGGCTTCGCCCCGTCGACGGTGCCCGTCCGGCCGCGCCGGCGGTCCATCTCGCGCCACTCCGGCCGCAACCCGGCCAGGTTGGTGGAGGCGAAGTAGAGGGCGCCGCCCGCGACCAGGGTGGGTATCAGCCCGATGAGGCTGACCGCTGCGCCGGCCAGCAGGCCGCCGAGCGGGATACCGGCCCAGGCGAGGGAGTCGCCGAGGGCGTGGACGCGGCCGAGCAGGTGGCGGGGCACCCGCTCGAAGAGCACCGCGCCGAGGATCGGGTTGAGGAAACCGCCACCGAAGCCGCCGACCGCGAAGACCGTGAGCACCACCCACAGCGGCGCGCCGCACGCGAGCACCAGGAAGCGCGGGGCCCCGACGAGCAGGAAGCCGGCGAAGAACACCGTCCGGCGGGGCAGCCGGTGGGCGACGGCCGCCGCGATCAGACTGCCGACGACCGCCGTGATCCCGCCGGCGGTGCCGGTCAGGCCGATGGCGGCCGGGCCGTTCCCCGACTCCCGCGCCCAGACCGGGAGGAGGACCGTGATGAACCCGGCGTCGAGCAGGTTGGTGATGCCGACCAGCACCGTCACGGTGAGCAGCAGCGGATCGGAGCGCAGGAAGGTGAAGCCCTCGCGGAACATCCGCCAGTAACCCGCCGGTTCGGCCCCGGTTCCGGCTCCGGCGCCAGTTCCGGCCCCGGCTCCGGTCCCGATCCCGGCCTCGGCCTCTGCGGCCTGCGCGGCAGCGGGTGCCGGGGCCGCCGCGCGCCCCATCCCGCGCGGCAGGGCGAAGGCGATGACGAGGGACCCCAGGGCGAAGGTGGCGGCGTTGAGCGCCAGCCCGGCCAGCGGACCCATCAGCGCGACCAGCCCACCACCGACCGCCGGGCCGACCGTGGAAGCCAGCCGTTCGGTGACGCCGGAGAGACCGGTGGCGCGCTCCATCGGCACCCGGGCGCGGTCGGCGGCCTCCGGGACCATGACCGACTTGGCCAGATCCCCCGGGCCGCGCATCGCCCCGATCACCGCGACCATCGCCAGCAGCACCCCGAACGGCAGCAGCCCCAGGGCGTGCAGCAACGGGACCAGCCCGGCCGCGACGGCGCTCACCAAGTCCGTCGTCCAGGACACCACCCGCGGCCCGAGCCGATCGACCAGCGGCCCGGTCAGCGCCTTGACCAGCACGTACGGCGCCATCTCGGCGAAGGCGACCAGGCCCGTCATGGTGGCGCTGCCGGTGGTGGCCAGGACGAACCAGGGCAGGGCGATGGCCGAGACACGCGTCCCGGTGATGGAGACGGCCATGGCGGAGAGCACCCCGACCAGCGGCCGGAGGCTGCGCGCGGGCGCGTCGACGACGGTGGTCATCGGGACCCCGCCTCACCGGTGTCGGTGTCGGTGCTGGCATCGCTGTCGGTATCGGTGTCGGCATCGGTACCAGCGCCGGTGCCGACGCTCGCGTCGGGCAGCACGTGGACGACCACGGCGACCCGCTCGGTGCCCTCCGGGGCCGGCCCCTCCGTATCCAGCGCGCGGTAACGCCGCACCACCGCGGACAGATCAGCGGCCAGTTGCCCGGCCTCCTCGGGGGTGAGCTGCAACAGCACGTCGCTGAGGCCGACCGCCTTGCGCCACTCCCGCGGCATCGTCTCGAAGGCGTCGACCGACCGCTGTGCCGCCAGGGCGTGGGCGGTGAGGACGGACCGCAGGAAGCCGACGGCCGTGTCGAGCTCCTCGTCGGCCATGTCGTCACTCGTCCAGACGGTGAACTTGTGGGCCGAACGCCACCACCGCTCCCGGGCGTTTCCGCGCTCGGGATCCTCCTCGACGAAGCCCGCGGCGGCGAGCTGGCGGAGGTGGTAGCTGGTCGCCCCGGAGTTGAGCCCCAGCTGCTCGGCGAGCCTGGTCGCCGTGGAGGGACCGTGCTTGCGCAGCAGCCCGACCAGCTGCATGCGCACGGGGTGGGCCATCGCCCGCATGCCCTTGGCCGTGAGGACGATGTGCGGGTCATCGCTGTGCATCCAGCCGCGTTCATCGGTCATGGCAGGAGCGTAGAACCGCAAAGACATCTTTGCAAAGGGTTTTTTGCGAAGAAGTCTTTGCGGTGAAGGATGGAGCCCCGAAGAGCTGCCCGCCGGCCGTCCGTCAGTCGTGCGCGACCACCAGCAGCAGCACCACCGTCAATCCGCCGCCCGGTGTGGCCTCCACCGCCAGTCGCCCGCCCGCCGCCAGCACCAGGCTGTGCACGGCGGGCCCGACCGGCCCGTCGGCGCGGGCGCCCGCGAGCAGCCACTCCCGCGCCCCGGGCAGCTCGGACGACCCCCGGTCGGCCACCCGGATCTCCACCCGCCCGCGCGGTCGCGCCGCCCCGCTCAACCCGGCCGCCCGAAGGGCCGTCGCGGCCGGGCCCGGCCCGCCCGCCACCTCGGCGCGGACCAGCACCCGCCCGCCGGGCGGGTTGCGCCGGATCGCGTGGTCGACCAGGCCGGCGAGCGCGGCCTCCAGCCGCCGGGCGTCCCCGGCCACCACCGGCAGCCCCGGCGCCAGCCGGGCCGTCACCGCCGCCGCCCGGCCGCCGCCGCGCACCACCCTGCGGACCACTTCGGTCACCTGGACGTGCCGCGCCTGCGGCTCGCAGCCGGCCTGCCGGTCGGTCCACTCGACGCGCTCAAGTTCCGGCCGGGACAGCGCCCGGGGCCCGGCCATCTCGCCCGGTCTGAACGGTCCGGCCTCCTCGCCCGCCACCGCGCCGCCGGGCCCTCCCGTACGGCCGGGGCCACCCGGCCCGCCGAGGGCGCCGAGCGCCCTGGCCCCCGATGCGACATAGCCCCAGAGCTTCCCGCTTGCCATCGCCCTGCCCCG
>NZ_JBHWIR010000360.1:0-3455 GCF_042731835.1 Kitasatospora sp. NPDC059817
GGGGGGGGGGGGATGGGCCGCCCCCGCGACACCCCCGCGACGACGGACGCCCCCGAATCCAGGCCCCGCCACACCACCACCGGGCGGAAGCAAGCGCGCGACTCACCAGCCCGCGACGCCACACCCCACCCAAGCGCCACTGCCTGCCCCACCGCGAAAGACGGTCGCCATGACCCGCCGCACCACCGACCCCACCCAGCCCTCCACCAGGCTGCCCGACCTCAGCACCGGCCCCTGGGTCCTGGACCCGGCCACGTCATCAGTGGAGATCAAGCACAAGTCGATGTGGGGACTGGCCACGATCAGGGCCGCCTTCACCAAGCTCAGCGGCGAAGGCGAGATCAGCCCCGACGGCTCCGCGCACGGCACACTGACCGTCGAGGCCGCGTCGATCCTCAGCAAGCAGGCCAAACTCGACACCCACCTGCGCTCCGCGGACTTCTTCGACGTCGACAGGTATCCGACGTTCACCTTCACCGCCACCCGCGTCGTCGCCGACAGCGCCGGAACCGCCAAGGTCACCGGCAGCCTCACCGTGCTCGGCACCACCCGCCCGCTCACCTTCACCGCCCGCGCCACCGCCGCCGGCCCGCACGAGGTGACCCTCAGCGGCGAGATCACCGTCGACCGCAACGACTTCGGCATGAACTGGAACAGAGCCGCAATGATCAAGGGCCTCACCACCGTCACCCTCACCACCCGCTTCACCCACCGCTGACCCACCGGTCCCCGCCCCCCCGACCCGGCCCCGTACTGGGGCGGGCCCTGGAAGCGGAGCTGACGAGGTTGATCCGCAGGTTCCGCGGCACCTCACCGGCCGCGTTGCGTGGACGTACGCGACTTCGTCCTGTGGCTGCGGACGTGCCACAACCCGGCGCGGGACCGGCGCCGACCGGATGCGCCCGTGCCGGGATCGCTGAACGCGCCACCGGCAAGCCGTACCTGAGGTCGGGCTACGCCCCGGCCACCGTCAACCACGCGGTGTCGGTGCTGGCGGCGTTCTACGACCACCATCTGCAGACCGGGCAGGGTCCCGTCGTCTCCCCGGTGCCGCCGCAGTCCCGTGAGCACCTCACGTCCGTCGCGACGGGGGCCGGGGCCGGGGCGCCGGCCCAGGAGCGGCGGTCTACCGGGATGCGGCGGGATACGCGGCGGTCGCGCGGATTTCGACGAGGAGTCCCGGGCTGGCGAGGCCGCTGACCCCGATGATCGTCCAGGTCGGGTAGGGCGCCTTGACGAGGCGCTGCTTGGCCTCGATGAAGCCGGGCAAGTGCCGGCGGATGTCGACGTGGTAGCTGGTGACGTCGACGAGGGCGGACGGGTCGAGGTTCTCCAGTCGAAGGATCTCTTCGATCTTCCGGATGGCGATCTCGGTCTGCTCTTCGATGGTGTCCGGGATGGTTCCGTCGGCGCGGCGACCGATCGTTCCGGCGATGAACAGGAGGCCGTGCGCGCGGACCGCGGCGGAATAGCCGAAGCTCGCGAAGGCGCTGGTGGTTTGTCCGAAGACTGCGTTGTCCTCGGGGATCGCGACGGTGTGGACGGTCATTGCGGTGCTTCCTTTTCTTTGGTGACTCGGTCGTGTTCTTCGGTGACGCGGTCGTGGAGTCCGTGGAGTCAGTTGCCCCAGCGGGACGAACGGCAGGCGTGCTCCAGCCGGGTCCGGCCGAAGGTCTCGCGTTCACGGAGGAATTCGCCGGGGATCGTGTACCGGGGTGCGTTCTTCGGGTCTTTCGCGGCCTGCGCGACGATCGCGTCGGTGAGTGAGCGGATCATGTCCAGCCGTGGATAGGCGGCGTGCACGGCGTCGGCCTGCTCGTCGGTGACGGCGTCGATGTGGGCGGCGCCGATCGGGCCACCGAAGTCGAGTGCGACGCCCTCGCGGACGAGCACGCACAGCGTGCCGCGGCGTTCTGCGATACCCGGGGAGGTGTGGAGGGCGATGGCCTGCCAGACCTGGTCGGCATCGATTGCCGGTAATCCGCGGTCGATGAGGAATGAGGCGGCCCGGTCGGCGCCTTCGACCTCGAACCGTTGGTTGTGCGGGCCGTCCGACGCCACGCCGAGGTCGTGCATCGCGCACGCGGCGAACAACAGGTCGTCCTGGTAGTCGTGGCCGACGACCAGGCCGAGGCGGCCGGCAACCAGCCGGGCGAACAGGTAGCTGCGGATGCTGTGGTTGAAGACGGACGGCGTTTCCACCGGTCGGATGAGGTTCATGACGGCGTCGGCAAGCGGTGTGCCGGGCAGCGTGATCAGGTCGGCGGCCGCCTCGTGGGTAGGTCCGGTCATGTCTTCAGCCTGGCCGGAACCGCCCTGACCTGGTGAGAGGCAAAATTTCCTTACTTCGCTAGAATCCTGCCATGGCAGTACATCGAGTCGCGGTCCTGGCGCTGGACGGGGTCACCCCTCTCGACCTGGCGATCCCGACGCAGATCTTCACCACCCGGCCGGAAACCCCCTATGAGATGACCCTGTGCGCGTTGCAGCCGAAGGTGGCCACCAGCGCGGGTTTCGCCCTGGTCGCCGGCGAGGGCCTGGAGCGGGTGAGCACCGCCGACACCGTGATCGTGCCGGGATTCGACCTGATCCTCCCGGTGCCGGACGCCGTGCTCGAGACACTGGCCGGAGCCCGCGACCGAGGCAAGCGCGTGGTGTCGATCTGCACGGGCGCCTTCGCGCTGGCCGCGGCGGGCGTCCTGGACGGGCTGCACGCCACGACCCACTGGAAGCACATCGACGAGTTCGAGCGGAGCTTCCCGGCCGTCTCGGTCGACCGCGACGTGCTCTACGTCGACGAGGGCGACGTGCTCACCTCGGCCGGGGTGTGCTGCGGCATCGACCTGTGCCTGCATATCGTGCGCCGCGACCTGGGCGCGGAGATGGCCAACCAGATCGCCCGCGGTCTGGTCGCCGCCCCGCACCGAGACGGCGGGCAGGCCCAGTACGTGCCGGCTCCCGTCGCGGTGGCCGGCGAGGCGTCGCTGTCCGGTACCCGTGGATGGGCCCTGCAGCGGCTCGGCGAGCCGCTCTCGCTGCGCGTGCTCGCCCGGCACGCGGGCCTCTCGCAGCGCACCTTCATGCGCCGGTTCACCGAGGAGACGGGCACGACCCCGTTGCAGTGGATGCTCAACGCCCGGCTGGGCAGGGCGAGGGAGCTGCTGGAATCCACGGACCGCTCGGTGGAGCAGGTGGCGCGGGACTGCGGGCTGGGCACGGCGGCCAACCTGCGGCTGCACTTCCGGCGCGCACTGGACACCACCCCCACCGCCTACCGCCGCACCTTCACACGCTCGACGTCGCGCAGTCCGGCCTGTTCACCAGCGGTCACGCCCTCGGACTGAGAACGGCCACCACGACACTGAGAGTCCTTGCCGGGGCGGGATGCCGGGCGGCCCCCCCGGCGGCGGGCCGCGGGTCCCGGCGGCCGGGGGGGCGGGGGGGGCGCCGCCCCC
>NZ_JBHWIR010000361.1:0-3443 GCF_042731835.1 Kitasatospora sp. NPDC059817
GGCCGCGCGGGGGGGGGGGGGGGGGGCCCGCGGGGGGGGGGGGCGGCGGGGGGGGGGGGCCGCGGGCGGTCGTGGCGCGGGGGGAGTGGCGGTCAGACGCTTTCGCGCAGGACCAGCTCCGGTTCCAGGAGCACGTGTTCGGTCGGCCGCTGGTGGTCGCCGAGGCGTTCCAGCAACAGCCGCATGCACTCGCGGCCGACCGCGTCGAGCGGTTGGGCGAGGCTGGACAGCGACGGGAACAGCAGGGGGGCGATCGGCGAGTCGTCGAAGCCGATGACGGCCGCGTCCGGGCCGGGGGTGCGGCCGTCGCGGCGCAGCGCCTGGTACCAGCCGAGCGCCAGGGTGTCGCTGGCGGTCACCACCGCGGTCGCGCCGGTCGCGAGCAGCCGTTCGGCGGCCTCGGTGGCGCTCGTCCGGTCGTCCGGGCTCTCGGCCCGGCGGCCCCGGGTGGGCAGGCCCAGTTCGCGCATCGCGCTCTGCCAGCCGCGGGCGCGGTCGTCGCCGACGCCGGAGCCCTTCGGCCAGCCGAGGAAGCCGATCTTGCGGTGGCCGAGCCCGGCCAGGTGCCGGACGGCGGCCGAAGTCCCGGCGGAGCCGTCGACGTCGACCCAGTCGCCGACGTCCCGGCCGGACCAGGTGCGGCCGAAGGCGACGTACGGGACGCCGCGTTCGTGCAGCCAGCCCTGGCGGCGGTCGCCGCGGTCGGTGCTGCTGAGGACGAAGCCGTCCGCGCCGTGCTCGTCGAGCAGTTGCTGGTAGCTGGTGAGTTCGTCGTCCCCGGGGGCGACGGCGAACAGCACCACCCGGTAGCCGGCCTGGTCGGCGGCTTCGGAGAGGGAGTGCAGGAACTGGTCCAGGACCGGGGTCGGGACGCCGGTGCTGCTGGAGCGGATGCCGTAGCCGATCAGCCGGCTGGCCCTGGTCTTGAGCGCCTGCGCGGCCCGGTGCGGGCGGTAGCCGAGCTCGTCGATCGCGCGCTGGACCCGCTCCAGCGTCTGCGGGCGCAGCAGCTCGGGCGAGTTGATCGCGTTGGACACCGTCTGACGGCCCACGCCGGCCCGGGCGGCGACCATTTCCAGGGTCGCGGCGGACCCTGTCCTGGGCCGGGGCGATGAGTGTGCATGCATGACGGCGATCCTAGGTTCTGTCTTCATTGACAAGATCTTGGAGCGTTCCAATACGGGGTTCCATCTTCCCCACCAGGGGGGTTAATGTCTTGGAACGCTCCAATGGCAGAAAGGTTGCGCCCGAGTGGAAGCAACTGTCAAGCCCCAAAACGAGGATGAAGAGACCATGTCAGCGATCGCCCTGCAGCCGTTCCTGCACGACGCCCAGCTCTCCGTGGCCGCCCCGAGCTTCTGTGCCTCGCGCCCGGACGGGCGGATCGGCGAAGGCGCGGACGGCTTCTACCACGGGGACCGCCGGATCCTCTCCCGCCTGGAGGCCGGCGTCGCCGCGGTCCCCAACACCCCCGTCGCCACCGCGCTCGGCGAGGACGGACGCACCACCTTCGTCACCGTGCTGCGCGGCATCGCCGAACTCACCCCCGACCCGGCCGTCACCCTGGAACGCCGCCGGGAGCTGCACCCCGGCCGCCTCGTCGAGCGCTACACCGTCCGCAACGCGGGCGACCTCACCGCCCGCCTGCGCCTGGACGTACGCGCGGAGAGCGACTTCGCCGCGATGGACAGCGTCAAGGCCGGCCGCGCCACCCAGGCCCGCACGCCCACCGCCGGCCCGAACGGCCTGCGCTGGAGCGAGGGCCCGCTCAGCGCCGCCCTCACCGTCGAACCGGCGCCCGACCACCTCGCCGCCGACACCGGCACCCTGGGCTTCGACCTCGAACTCGCCCCCGGCCAGAGCTGGCAGGCCGTCCTGGAGTGCACCGCCGAGCACCGCGACGGCGACCTCTTCCCCGCCCCGGCCGCCGACGCCGCCCCGTGGCGCACCCCCGGGATCACCGGCCGCGACCACCACCTCGCGCACTGGATCACCCGCTCCCACCACGACCTGCGCGGCCTCCTGCTCACCGACCCGCTGGAGCCCGGCGACCACTTCCTCGGCGCCGGGGCCCCCTGGTTCCTCACCCTGTTCGGCCGCGACTCCCTCTGGGCGGCCCGGATGATGCTCCCGCTCGGCACCGAACTCGCCGCCGGCACGCTGCGCACCCTGGCCCGCCGCCAGGGCCGCGCCCTCGATCCGGCCACCGAGGAGCAGCCCGGCAAGATCCTCCACGAGGTCCGCCGCGACGAGCAGCACCTCGACAACGGCTCCCACCTGCCGCCCTGCTACTTCGGCACGGCCGACGCCACCCCGCTGTGGCTCACCCTCCTGCACGACGCCTGGCGCTGGGGCATACCCGAGGACCAGGTCGAGGACCTGCTGCCGCACGCCGAGGCCGCCCTCGCCTGGCTGGCCGACCACGCCGACGCGGACGGCGACGGCTTCCTTGAGTACGTCGACAGCTCCGGCAAGGGGCTCTCCAACCAGGGCTGGAAGGACTCCTCCGACAGCATCCGCTTCCGCGACGGCCGGATCGCCGACGCCCCCATCGCGCTCAGCGAGGTCCAGGCCTACGCCTACGAGGCCGCCGTCGCCTCGGCCGCCCTGCTGGAGGCCTTCGGCCGGCCCGGTGCCGAGCGCTGGCGGCAGTGGGCGGAGGAGCTGCGGCTGCGCTTCCGCGACCGGTTCTGGACCGAGGACGCGCACGGCCCGTACCCGGTGGTCGCCCTCGACGGCGGCAAGCACCAGGTCGACTCGATCGCCTCCAACATGGGCCACCTGCTCGGCACCGGCCTGCTCGACCCGCAGGAGAGTGCCCTGGTCGCCGGCCGGCTCACCGCCCCCGGCATGGACAGCGGCTTCGGGCTGCGCACCCTGGACGCCGCCGCGGCCGGCTTCAACCCGCTCGGCTACCACACCGGTTCGGTCTGGCCGCACGACAGCGCCATCGCCGTCCACGGCCTCTCCCGCGCCGGGCTGCACGACGCCGCCGCGCCGCTGGCCGCCGGCCTGGTCCGCGCGGCGGCGGCCTTCGACCACCGCCTGCCCGAACTCTTCGGCGGCCACCCGCGCGCCGAGTTCGCCCGCCCCGTCCCCTACCCGGCCTCCTGCCGCCCGCAGGCCTGGGCCGCCGCCGCCTCCGTCCAGGTGGTGCAGGCACTGCTCGGCCTGGAGGCCGACGCCCCCAACCGGCGGCTCCGGGTGCGGGCCCAACTCCCGGCCGGCTACGAGTCGCTGACGTTCACCGGCCTGACGGTGGCGGGCCTGCCGATCGAGGTGTCCACCGACCACACCGGAGCCGTCGACCTGCGCGCCCCGCAGGGCTTCACCGTCACCACGGAGCACTGACGCGCACCCCGCCGGCCCGGCGGGGGGGGCCCCGGCCGCGGCGCGGCGGGGGGGGGCGGGCGGGGCGGGGGGCGGGGGGGCGGGGGCGCGCG
>NZ_JBHWIR010000362.1:0-3434 GCF_042731835.1 Kitasatospora sp. NPDC059817
ACGCGCGGGGGGGGCCGGCCGCCCCCTCCGGCTCCGGGTGGCGGCTGCGGCGGTTGGTGTGGTGCCGTCCGGCCCGTCGTGCCACGTCTTCGCTTCGGGGCCGGCCAGTGGGCATGTGCTGCGTGCACCCTGAGCTTGCCGTTTTACCTCTGGCATCGGCCGTTGAGCTGCCGATGGGCAGGCAGGTTGCCCGTTGGGGGTCCGCGCCTCCGAACCCGTTGTCAGCCGGACTGTGCCTCCTGCTCGGCGGCTTCGGCCCTTGAGAGTCGCCACCGCATGGTCTCCGCCTCACTGAGGGCTGTCTCCTGAAGCTCCGGCGTCAGGCCGGAGTGATCCGCAGCAGCCTCGGAGGCTTCGGTCCAGGCGCGCAGGACTTCGACGGGACGCTGATGCCCGCAGTCGAGCTCGTTGCCCGAGTGGTCGTAGACGGTGGCCTCGTAGCCGATGTTCACCCACACGCTGGCGCCCTGGTCATGGAAGACGACCTCGAACGGTGCCTCGTCGGAGTCCGTGTCCTTGGGGGTGTCCGTGACGATCGTGAACTTCTCCTTGGGCTTCATCCAGTAGTCCTCGCCCCACGGCTCGACCCAGATCCCGAAGGTCTTCTCGGTGTCGTTGCTCAATCTGATCTTCGGCATGGCCGCAGCGTAGGCCACCCTGCTCGGGTTGAGGCGCGGTCCGACATGGCCTATCCGGTTGCCGGGGTTTGGTTCCCTGTTGGTGGTGGGCCGGCCGGACGTAGGGCTCGCCGCCGGCGAGGACCCGTCCCACATCGTGACGGGTTGCCGAGCCGCTGTTTCGCGAACCGAGCGGGCGTCCGGGGCCGGGGCGGGACGGTTTTGGTGCACGCGCTGGCGTCGGGGTCTGTGCGTGGAGGTTCCTGAACCCGCGTCGCACCCGCGCGGGCGTCAGCCTGTTCGACTCGGTCCGCTTCTCCCGTGGTCGGCGGAGGTCGGCGGCCAGGGGGCGGGCGAGCCGGAGCTGGGTGTGGGCGGCGATCACCAGCCACGTCCAGCGGTCTGCGGCTTCCGGGCTTCGCAGCCTGGGCTTCGTCCAGCCCAGCGTCTGCTTGAACAGGCGGAGTGTGTGCTCGATGTCGAAGCGGCGGAGGAAGGACTGTCAGCAGCGGTCGCCGTCCTCCCCGGTGGCGCCGACTCCGGTGTTCCGCCGGCGGACGAGTCCCTGGGGCTGGCGTTCGCGATGCTCGTGCAGGCCGCCAGCCGGTTCCGGCGGATCGTCAAGCTGCCGCCGGAGAGCACCGACGACGGCGACGACGAAGAGCGACAAGTGCTGGGGCCGTCCCAGCCTGTTCGCCCAGGCGGCGACGTCGCAGCCGGATCTGGGACAGGGGTGGTACAGCCGGATCACTCCGGGCAGCAGAGGCATGGCTCAGTGCTTGACGCTACCGGGGCCTTGCGTTCCCGAGTTCGGCTGCAAGCACCGCCATCTCGTGCAGACGCTCGTAGTACTCGGCTCCGCCGCCCTCGTCACCAAGAGACGGCAGGACCTTCTCAAGGGCCGCGAGGCACGCGAGCAAGGTCCCGCGACGGTTCTCATCGAGGTGCCCTGACAGGACCGAGGAAACACCGCTGGCGGTGAACGCGTCCAGCAGTACCAGGTCTTCGCCGTCGATGTCTCGACCGCGAAGATGCGGAGGAAACGCCCGTTGGACGTGCGCCTCCCACAGCCGCGAGAGCAGCTCCACTGCTGGTTCATCCATGTTCAAGATCATGCCTCACGGACGAGGAAGCCCCGTGACGAGGGCCTCCGCAGGTCACGGTGATGGCCCGCCCCCTGAACCGAGGGAACGGGCCACCGTACGGACCGGGAGCGCTACGCCGTGCCGCGTCCGGCGTTCACGGCTTGGTCGAGGTGGTGGGCGAGCTCGGGCAGCTGTTGGGCTGGGTCGCCGGTGGTGATGGTGCGGGGCATCGCGAGGGCGATCGCGCCTACCGCCGCCAGGGCGAGGCCCTCGCCGGTGTTCAGCCCGGTCTCGCCGGTCAGTACCAGCCCGCTGAGCACGAAGGCGGTGTCGGCGGGCACGCCGCCGTGGTCGTCGTCCTCGGGGTCCAGGTCCCGGCCGCAGGCGAGCACGGCGGCCGCGTACTCGCCCAGGTCCCGGCTGCCGGTACGGGCGGCCAACTCCGACACCCACACCACCGCCCTGCTCGCCGAAGCCGCCGCGATCCCTACCGCGGCCGCCAACCGCGCCCGCTGCTGCGCCGCAGCCCGATCCGCCTCGTCCTCCCCCGCCGCGTCCTGCTGCGCCCGGGCGGCGAGGTCGGCCGCTCGGGCGGCCAGCTCGGCGGCGAACACCGCCAGCCGCGCGTCGCCGCCGTCGTGTTCGTCGTCGCGTGCCGGCAGCACAGTCACATTCGTCATGACCGGTGAACTCACCAGCGCCACCAAGGTCACGCCCGGCCGGTGAGTTTCGGCTCGGCGACCGGTGAGTTTCGCCCCGCCCAAACTCCCCAACGCAGGTCAGGGTCCGTGCGATCCCCGTTGCACCCTGCGAACGGCCGTCCTGCAGAACGGCCGGCCGGTCGCAGCACTGCGCCATGGCGGCGCTGCACCGACTGCCACCCGTGCTACCCGAGCAGCGCCGTGCAGCGCTGCATGCTGTCCGGTGCCGGTGAAGCAGGCGGAGTCCGGAGCAAGGTGGCGGACCGCGCCGAGTTCATCCGGCGAGGTTGGCGAAGGTGGCGCGCGGTTCTCCACGGCGGACTGACCGCGTCAACGGTGCCTCGCCGGACGCCCGGCTTCGGAATCAGCCATTGGGTCATGGCCCGTTCGCGACTCTTCTCTCCAGCGGTAGGCGCGTGCTTTGCTGAGATGCTTCAACGCCTTTGCAGCGCAAGGAACTTCCACCCGGCATGGATGTCCTGCTCATCGTGGACAGTGTGGAGGACGGGCTGTCCGTACCACTTCACTGTTGCGGGGACAGGCGGCGACACCATGTCTGATCACTACAGGGGGTACGTTGAACATCGCCAAAAGGACACTGGGTCGCATGGCCCGCATAGTGGCTGCGGCCGTCACGCTGCCGGCCCTCGCGTTCGCCGGAGCCGGCACCGCAACGGCCAGTACGACCTCAACGCAGATCAGCGGCCAGCACCCACGGGTCAATGCGCCCAACGGCACCCTGGTCCTGCGCAGCGCGGCTACGGGCCTGTGTATCGATGACAGCAACTACGGCCTGCGGCACTTCGGATGCCAGGACCAGAGCGGCCAATACGCCGTTTTCCAGCAGTTCACCGTAGTGTCCAACAACGGTCAGACCTGGTCCCTGCACAGCGCGGCTACGGGCTTGTGTATCGATGACAGCAACTACGGCCTGCGGCACTTCGGATGCCAGGACCCGAATGGCCAGTACGCCAATTTCCAGCAGTTCTACCTGTATGCACAGCCCAACGGCTCCGTGGTCCTGCGGAACG
>NZ_JBHWIR010000363.1:0-3365 GCF_042731835.1 Kitasatospora sp. NPDC059817
TGGTCGTCCCGCGCCGCCGCAGCGAGTTCCTGGCCGCCACGGCCACCGAGCTCACCGGCCCGGGCGCCGTGGTCGTCGACCTCTGCTGCGGCAGCGGCGCCCTCGGCGCCGCCGTGGCGGCCGCCGCCGCGCACCCGGTCGAGCTCTACGCGGCCGACGTCGACCCGGTCGCCGTCCGCTGTGCCCGCCGCAACCTCACCGGGCCCGGGGCCCCGGTCTTCGAGGGCGACCTGTTCGTCGCGCTGCCCGCCGCCCTGCGCGGCCGGATCGACGTCCTGCTCGCCAACGTCCCGTACGTCCCCAGCGCCGACATCGCGCTGCTGCCGCCGGAGGCCCGGCTGCACGAGGCCCGGCCGGCGCTGGACGGCGGCGCCGACGGTCTGGACGTGCTGCGCCGGGTGGCCGTCGAGGCGCCGCACTGGCTGGCCCCGGGCGGGTCGCTGCTGTTCGAGACCAGCGAACGGCAGACCCCGACGGCCCTGGCCGTCGCCCGCGCGGCCGGTCTCGACGCCGCCGACGCCTGGTGCGAGGACCTGGACGCGACGGTCGTCACCGCGACCCTGCGCTGACGGGGCTGCCGCCCGGACCCGCCTCGCCGCCCGCCGCCCGCCTCCCGCCTCCCGCCCCGCCCGCCGGTGGCGGGAGCGGGCTCGGCGGTCGGCTGGGCGCTCACAGCTCGCGGATCTCACGCCTGGTCAGCGCGTACCCGAACGCGCCCGTCAGGCAGAGCCCGGTCGTCGCGAACACCCCTTGACTCCCGAACGCGTCCACCGCCGCGCCGGCCGCGATCACCGAGATCGGGAAGACTCCCAGCGCGCAGAAGGTGACGGCCGCCATGACCCGGGCCAGCAAGGCGGGCGGGGTGCTCTTCTGCACGCCGGTGACGACCAGGACGTTGGTCACCGTGCTGGCGCCGCCGGCCACGCAGAGCAGCAGCACGGCGCCGACGAGGCCGACGAACGGCACCAGGCCGATCGCCACACCCATCACCAGTCCGGAGAGCATCGCCGTGCGGCCCCGCGAGCGGACCTCGGTGAGGCCGGCCGCGAACAGGCCGCCGACCAGCGCACCGCCGGTGAACGCGGCCAGCAGCAGGCCCAGCCCGACGGCACCGGCGTCGAAGCCGTGGGTGGCCAGGGTCGGCAGGGCGACGCGGGTGGCGCCGCCCACCGTCAGGTTCGCGATCACCGTCACCGTCAGCACCGCGCGCAGCAACGGCGATTCCCGCAGCAGGCGCCGGAAGTTCTTCGGCACGGAGGCACGTTCGGAGATCGGGCTGGGTGCTGCGACGAGGCTGCCGCGACCGATCAGCAGCAGCGTCGCCGCCGACACGGCGAAGGTCGCCGCATCCAGGCCCAGGGCGGCGGCCGGGTTCAGCCAGGCGACCAGCGGGCCGGCCAGCGCCGGACCGAGCAGACCGGCGCCGAAGGTGACCGTACTGTTCAGTGCATTGCCCGCGTGCAGGTCCTCGGCGGGCAGCAGGGTCGGGGTGATCGCCCAGGCGGCCGGCAGGAACACCCCTGCTCCGACGCCGACCAGCAGCGCGAGCCCGCCGATCAGCCAGAAGTTCGCCGCCCCGCCGGCGGCGATCGCGCACAGCCCGGCGGTGGCGAGCAGCCGGCCGAGGTCGGCCGCCAGCATCACCCGCCGGGCGCCGAACCGGTCGGCGAGCATCCCGCCGAGCGGGGTGGCGGCCAGCCGTCCCGCGCCGTAGGCGGCGACCACCAGGCTCAGCTGGCGGGCGCCTCCGGCGAGGGAGTAGACCAGCAGCGGCAGGGCGACCACCTGGAACGCGTTGCCGAACTCCGAGGTGCCCTGCCCGATCACCAGCAGCCGGAAGCCCCGCGCGCGCAGGGGCGCGACGCTGATCCGGGGGCGGAACCGCAACAGCCCCGCGGCGCCGCGCGCTCCTGCGCCGCCTGCTCCTGTGCTGCCCGTCCCCGCGCTGTCCGTCCCCGTGTCGCTTGCTCCCGCGCCGCTAGCCATCGAGCGAGACCGGCAGCGACTCCAGGCCGCGCAGCATGATCGTGTTGCGCCAGGGCAGGGTCTCCTCCGCGGCGGCCAGCTCGATCCGCCCGAAGCGCTCCAGCAGGCCGGTCAGCGCGACCTCGCTCTCCAGCTTGCCGAGGAAGGAGCCGAGGCACCGGTGCAGGCCCTGCCCGAAGGCCAGGTGGCCCGGATCGCCCCGGTCCAGGATCAGCCGGTCGGGATCGGTGAAGCGGGCCGGGTCCCGGTTGGCCGCGCCGAGCGAGAGCAGCACCAGTTCGTCCGCCGGGATCTCCACGTCGTCGACCATCACGTCGGCGTTCGTGAACCGCAGCGTGGCCATGCTCACCGGAGACTCGTAGCGCAGGAACTCGTCGATCGCGACCGGCATCGCCGCCGGGTTGGCGCGCAACCAGGCGAGCTGGTCGGGGTGGTGGAGCAGCGCCAGGGTGGCGGTGCCGAGCAGGTTGACGGTGGTCTCGTGGCCGCCGATCAGCAGCAGGAAGACCATCGAGAACACCTCCCGCTCGGTGAGTTCACCGGCGTCACAGGCCTGCACCAGGTCGGTCAGGATGTCCGCGCTCGGCGACGCCCGCCGGGCCGTCATCAACTCGCGCAGGTAGTCGTTCAGTTCGGCGGTGGCCTGGTCGAAGGTCATGTCGCCACCCTGGGTGAGGATCGCCGTCGACCAGGTGCGGAAGGCCTGCATGTCCTCCGGGGGGAAGCCCAGCAGCTCACAGATGATCATGATCGGCAGCGGGAAGGCGAAGTCCGTCACCAGGTCGGCGGTCTCCCGCCCGCGCAGCCCGTCCAGCAGGCCGTCGGCGATGCGCTCGACCAGCGGCCGCATCAGGTCGACCCGCCGGCGGGTGAAGACGCCCTGGATCAGCCGTCGCAGCCGGGTGTGGTCCGGCGGGTCGCTGTTGAGCATGTGGACCACCTCCGAACCGAGCGTCAGGCCGGAGCCCCGCCCGCTCGCGATGGCCTGGCTGCGGCGGACGTCCTGCCCGAAGCGCGGGTCCATCAGCGCGGCCCGGACGTCCTGGTAGCGCGTCACCAGGTAGACCGGCAGGCCCTCGCCGAACTCCACGACGGAGACCGCGCCGGCCTCGCGGATCCGGGCGAGCGTGGGGTAGGGGTCGCGGATGAAGGCGGACATCCGCGCGGCGGCGTCGTCGACCGCGGTGGTCATGGATCACTCCTCGGGCTCGAACTCCGGCAACTACACGGTCAGCGACGGGAAGGGCCAGCGGCGCACCCGCATGGGCAGGAACCAGGCGCGGGCGGCCTGGAGGGCGCTAACTCGCCAAGCGGGGAAGTTAAGGTTGAGTGCGGGCTGCAGGCGGCCGGGAGAGACAGCCGCGGGCGCCCGCTGGCGC
>NZ_JBHWIR010000364.1:0-3361 GCF_042731835.1 Kitasatospora sp. NPDC059817
TAGCGCACCGGTTCAGCGCACCGGATACACCCGGATGGCCGTGGCCGGGCACTTGGCGGCCGCCTGGGGGGCCAGTTCCGCCGCCCGTGCGCCGGGCTCGGCGGCGAGCACGACGACCTGCCCGGCCTCGTCCTGGTCGAACACCAGCGGCGCGGTCACCGCGCACTGCCCCGACGACACACACCGCGAGGTGTCCGCCTCCACCCGCGCGACCGGCCGCTCGCGCGGCTGCTCCTCGCTCACCACAGGACCGGGACCTCGCTGAGGCCGCCCGCCAGCCGCTCGTCGTGGTCGCGCAGGCTCCGCGCGTCCACCGCCAGCCGCAGGTCGGGGAAGCGCCGGAACAGCGCGGCCAGCGCGACCTGCATCTCGGTGCGTGCCAACACGTTGCCGATGCAGTAGTGGCCGCCGTGCCCGAAGGCCAGGTGCGCGTTGGGGGAACGCGACGGGTCGAAGGTGTCCGGCTCCTCGAACACCCGCCCGTCCCGGTTCGCGGCGTTGATCGCCACCAGCACCGCCTCGCCCCGCGCGATCGCGGTCCCCGCGACGGTGACGTCCTCGCGGGCGTAGCGGGTCAGGCCCAGGCCACCGGGCGAGGCCATCCGCAGGACCTCCTCCACGGTGGCACGGGCCAGCGTCTCCGGGTCGGCGGCGAAGCGGTCCCGCCGGCCGGTGTCGCTCAGCAGGAACAGGACTCCCAGGTCGATCCGGGCCGACGTCGTCTCGTGGCCGGCGAACAGCAGCCCCACCGCCAGCCGGGTCATCTCCCCCTCGGTGAACGAGGGGTCCTGCGCCTGCACGGCCAGGATGTCGCTGATCACGTCCTGCCCCGGCTGCTTCCGCTTCTCCTCGGCGATGCCGGCCACGTACGCCTCGAACTCGGCCATGGCCGCGGCGCCGTCGGCCCCGCCGTACAGCGCGGCGATCCGCTCCGACCAGCCGCGCAGCAGGCCCCGGTCCGCGACCGGCACACCCAGCAGCTCGCAGATCACCATCACCGGCAACGGGAACGACAGGTGGTCGTGCAGGTTGACGGCGCGTTCCGGATCCCGCGCGCGCTCCTCCTCCATCGCGTCCAGGCAGGATGCGGCGAGTTCCCCGATCCTCTCGCCCAGCCGGCGCATCCGCGGAGCGCTGAACGCGGGCGCCAGCATCCGCCGCATCCGCGTGTGCTCGCGGTCCTCCTCCTCTGGCGAGGGGGCGGGGCGCGTGTGCAGCGCCGACTCCGAGATCCTGGGCGCGCCCTCGGAATCGGGGCGCAGCCGGGAGAAGCGGGTGTCGCTCAGAACCTCCCGGGCCTCCTCGTAGCGGGTCACCAGCCAGGCCGGGTCGCCGGCGGGTGTCGTCACCCGCGTGATCGGACCTTCCTCGCGCAGGCGCGCGAACAGCGGCGCCAGGTCCAGGGCGTCGGGGCGCTCGAAGGGTAACTGCGGTGCGGGGGCGGTCATGGTGGTCTCCTCACCGGCCAAAGGCCACAAGAGCAGCGAACGCTTGGCAGAACCGCCCTCTCCTGCACGTCCAGGCCAGGGCGGACGAGCGGCGTCCCCGGCCAACAAGTGAGAGTCAGCTCTCTCTTCTCTCGGGAGCGTAACACCGTCGGCACGCACAGTCAGCCACTGGGCGAGATCGGCCCGTTCGGTGACGGAGCGGGCCCGGCTCTCGGGAGAGTCGAACGGAAATCGGCGACAGCGGGGGCCTTGATTCCGGTTCGGCGACGTTCCTGAAGCAGCGACCTGGGCGCGCAGACCGGCGCCCGCTACACCCGCATCCCGCTCACCGGCCGCATCCTCGCCGACGGCGACACGAGCGTCCGCTTCCGGATCACCGCCGCACACGACCCGGGCGCCACGCTCCAGCACCTGACCGTGCAGCATCCTCTACGCCGCCCCGCAGCCCGGCCGGGCGTGACCGCAGGCACCACCCCGCACGCGCACCCACCACACCCGCGCCGCGAAACGCGGGTCGGACACCACCCCGGCCCAGGTGGGCTCAGCCTCGCGACCTCGCACAAGCCGGACGGAAAGCGCCGGTGGCGCCACCCGGCGTGCACGCCGCCGCGGGACTCGCAGTCCTTGGTGCGGCACGCGGCGGAGCCGCTCCGCCGCCGGCCCCGCGACCGGCCCGGCGGTCACCCCGCCGACGCACCGCCGGCCGCGCCGGCCACGTCGAGCGGGAGCCGCTCCGGCCCACCGGAGCAGGGTGCACCGCCGTTCAGGTGCGTGGCCGCCCACCGCCCCAGCTCGGCCAACGCGGGCTCCAACGCGTTGCCCGCTTCGGTCAGCCGGTAGGAGACCCGCAGCGGAGGGCCGGCGTCCACCTCTCGCAGGATCAGGCCGGCCTCGCCGAGTTCGGTGAGCCGCTCCGAGAGCATGCGCTCGCTGATGCCCGGGATGGCCCGCCGAAGATCGGCGAAGTACACGGGCCCCGGGATCAGGGTGACGACGATCAGGCCCGTCCACCGCTTGCCGAAGAGCTGGAAGACGCGCGCAATGCCCTCGTCGGCCTTCCTGCATGCCTGCTCGCCGTGATTCGCCATGCCACCAGGGTAGCCCTCGACCTACGTAGCTTTAGAAAAGTAAGTGGCTATGTTATTACTAGCTACGTAAGAAACCTCAGCCCCTAGCTCTGGAGCCCTCCATGGCCACCCTGCTGCACCTCGACTCCTCCGCCCTGCCCCACGGCTCCGCCTCCCGCGAGGTCACGGCCACCTTCCGCAAGGCATGGGAGGAGCAGCACCCCGAGGGCACGGTCGTCTACCGCGACCTCGCGGCCGAGCCGCTGCCGCACCTCACCGCTGCCGGCATCACGGCCGCCTTCGCCGACCCGGCCGACCACACGGACGAGCAGAAGGCCGCTTTCGCCCTGCGCACCGAGCTGGCCGCGGAGCTGGAGAACGCGGACGCGGTGCTCATCGGCGCCCCCATGTACAACTTCACGATCCCCTCCAGCCTCAAGGCATGGCTGGACCACGTGATCATCATGGGCCGCACCGGCGGCGAGAACTCCTCCGTCGCGGGCAAGCCCGTCACCGTCGTCGCCAGCCGCGGCGGCTCCTACGCGCCCGGCACCCCGCGCGAGGACTTCGAGTTCGCGGCCAACTACCTGGAGAAGGCGCTGACCGGCCTGCTCGGCCTCAAGGTCGACGTCATCACGCCCGAACTGACCCTGGCCCGCACCGTCCCCGCGATGGCCGACCTGGTCGACCTGTCGGACGCCTCCCGCGCCCAGGCCCACGAGCAGGCCGCTGCCAAGGCCAAGGCCCTCGCCGCCGGCCTCTCCGCCTGACCAGCACCTGCGGGCCGTACACCGGCACGGCGCGGACCGAACCCGGCCCGCACCACCGCCGCCGCCGCCGCTGATG
>NZ_JBHWIR010000365.1:0-3289 GCF_042731835.1 Kitasatospora sp. NPDC059817
CCGGCGGGGCGCGCCGTGACCCCGGCCTAACGCCCCCCCTAACGCCCCCTCGCCCGGCCGGCCGCCCAGCCCGCGGCCCGGTCGGCCGAACGGGTGCCCGAAGACGACCCCGACCACCCCGACCGGCCGTCCGCACCCGGCCTGCCGGCCGGCATGGTCGGGCGCCGGATCGCCGGCTACCGGCTGGAGCGCGAGATCGGCCGCGGCGGCATGGCCGTGGTGTACCGGGCCAAGGACCTGCGGCTCGGCCGGACCGTCGCGGTCAAACTGCTCGCCCCCGAACTGGCCCGCAACGAGGTGTTCCGGCAGCGCTTCATGCACGAGTCCGAGGCCGCCGCCGCGATCGACCACCCGCACATCATCCCGGTGTTCGAGGCCGGCGAGCACGACGGCATCCTGTTCATCGCGATGCGCTACGTCGAGGGCGGCGACCTGCGCGGGCTGATGAACCGGGGCGGCCCCTTCTCGGCCGAGCGGACCGCCCAGCTGGCCCTGCAGATCGCCTCCGCGCTCGACGCCGCGCACGACCACGACCTGGTCCACCGGGACGTCAAGCCCGGCAACGTGCTGGTCGCCGCCGGGACGGACAGCGAGCACCCCGAACACCTGTACCTGGCGGACTTCGGCCTCACCAAGAAGTCCCTCTCGCTGAGCGGCCTGACCAGCGTCGGCCAGATCGTCGGAACGCTGGACTACGCCGCGCCCGAGCAGATCTCCGGCAAGCCGCTGGACGGGCGCTGCGACCAGTACGGCCTCGGCTGCGTGGTCTTCGAGATGCTCGCGGGCGCCCCGCCGTTCCGCCGGGAGAGCGACGTGGCACTGCTCTGGGCGCACCTCAACGACCCGCCGCCCGCGTTGCGCGACCACCGCCCCGACCTGCCCGCCGCCGTCGGGGCGGCGGTCGCCCGGGCGCTCGCCAAGGCCCCCCAGGACCGCTACGCCAGCTGCCTGCAGTTCGTCGCCGAGCTGCGCGCGGCCACCGCCGTCGTGCCCGGCCTCGGCGCCGCGCCGAGGGCGTGGAGCGGGAGCGGGAACGGGCCGCCGACCCGGGTCGTCCAGGCGGTCGTCCCCGGGCTCGCCGCGGCGGCCGTCGTGCCCGAGCCGCCCGCGTGGGCCGCCCCGGTCGTCCACCCGCCGCCGTGGTGAGCGCCGTACCGTCCACCGCCCGCCAGGAAACCGACCCGCCAGGAAACCAACCCCTCAGGAAGCCGACCGCCATGAACGCCGTGAGCCAGGTCTTCGCCGTGATCGCCGCCGCGGTCCACCTCCTCGCGTGGCCGCTGGAGAGCTTCCTGTACGGCCACCCGCGGGTGCGCTTCCTGCTCACCGGCAGCACGGCGGACGCGCCGGAGGTCCGGCTGTGGCGCTTCAACGTCGGCTTCTACAACCTGTTCCTGGCGCTCGGCCTGGTCGCCGGACTGGTCCTGCTGCACACCGGGCACGCCGCCTCCGGCCGCGCCGTGATCAGCTACGTCGCCGCGTTCATGGCCGCCGGCGGGATCACCCTCTTCGCCTCGGAGCCGAAGGTCTGGCGCGGCGCCCTCGCCCAGGCGCTGCCGGCGGCGGCGATCCTCATCGCCGAGGCGTTCTGAGCGCGCGCCGCCCGGCAGCCGTCACCCCGCCCCGGGCGCCTCGCCACCCGAGACCTCGCCACCCGAGGCCTCGCCACCCGAGGCCTCGCCACCGGGGACGTCGCCGCTGGTGACCTCGCCCCGGCGGCCGGTGCGGGCGGCCAGCAGGGCGCCCAGCGCGCCGGCCAGCAGGCCCCAGCCCGCCGCCAGCGGGACGGCCGTCCACAGCACCGGGCGCAGGGTGAGGCTGCCGCTGCCGAGGCCGGCCAGCGGGTTGGCGCCGCCGAGGAGCGAGCCGATCAGGTCGCCGAGGCCGCCCTGGCCGAGGCCGACGCCGAGCGCCGAAAGCCCGTAGTCGGCGTCCGCCCTGGTCCAGAGCCCGACCAGCAGCACCGTCACCGCGCTGGCCAGAGCGAACCGGACGGCGTGCTGCCAGAGCCGGACGGTGCGCGGCGAGCGGTACGCGGCGAGGAAGCCGGCCGCGAGCAGCAGCACAGCGGCCAGCGGCAGCAGCCACCAACTGCGCGCGTCCTGGTCGGCGAGGGTGCCCAGGCTGATGGTGGCCTGCTGCCCGTCCGGCGCCCGCAGCACCTCGGCGAGCGGCCTGGGCACCGGCAGGCCGAGCGCGCCGCTGAGCCGCCCGTGCCACTGCGCGCCGAGCCCGACGCCGAAGGCCAGCCAGACCAGGTCGGGCAGGGCGAGCAGCAGCACGGCCAGGGTCTGCCGGGCGTTGCCGTGCACGATCGCGGTCAGCACCCCGGCCGCCAGCCCGATCACCAGGTACGCCAGCAGGACCAGCCAGAGCGCGAACGCGGCTGGGCGGACGGCCAGTTGGTAGGGCAGCAGGGCGCGCGGCAGCGGCGCCCGCCGGGACACCGCGAAGGTGCCCGCGAGGACGACGAGCAGCCAGGCCAGCCCGATGCCGACCGTGCTCGGGGCGTCCGCGTGGAAGCCGACCTCCGGGGTGAGCCCGAGCGCGCCGCCGATGGTCTGCGCCAGGTCGCCGCCGAGCGGGACGACGAAGGTGTGCCGGGCGCCGAGGGTGAGCAGCGCGAGGGCGACCAGCCAGAGCACCACCGTGCGGGCGATCCGGCCGAGCAGTTCGCCGCCGCCAGCCACCGCGCGAAAACGCAGCTGCCGCAGGAACACCTCGGCCATCACCACCGCACCGGCCAGCGAGACGGACAGCGGCATGGCACTGATCCCGGCATCCACTGCGGCGAACTGCCCGGCTCCGCCGTCGAGTTGGACGGCACCGCCGACGGCCAGCACCACCGCCCCGGCCAGCACGGCCGGGAAGCCGCCCCCCGGGAGGTCGTCGGCGCCGGCCAGCCAGAGGCCGAGCGCGGCGACCGCCGCCATGGCGGCGAACCCGGCCAGCACCACGGCGAGCGCGTCCAGCCAGCCGCGCAGGGCGCCGGGCGGGCCCGCGACCCGGGTGGTGGGCTGCTGCATGGCGCCTCCTCGGTGCGTCGGGCTTCGCGTTCCAGGGTGGCCGACACCCGGCGGGCACGCTCGGCGACGGTTTCCGCACCTGCTGTTGCGGCGGGTGGGGAGCCGGGGGGAAATGGAGGCCAGTGGCAGGAGCTTCCCGGGTCGGCGCATCCGCCGGCCGCCTGCGAAACGGAGCCTCGATGAGTTCCCAACCGCCCCCGTCCGGCCCGCCGAGCGAGCCGCCCCACGGCCCCCCGTCCGGCCCGCTGGCCGGTCCCCCGTGC
>NZ_JBHWIR010000366.1:0-3274 GCF_042731835.1 Kitasatospora sp. NPDC059817
TGGGTGTAGGCACTTGCTTTGTCGTGGGCAGCGTCATATGTGTATAAGCCACAGCGGCTGGGACGGGAGGGGCCACGCCCACGGCGGAAGCCGCACCGGCCGGGGCCCGCTCCGGTTGGGGCCCGCGAGCCCCGGCCGGTGCTCGGCCCGGCCCCCACGCCGACGGCGATCTACCATGGCTAGGAAGGCTTCGTCTCCAAGCCCGCGCCACAGCGGCGGGGAGGTCGGCATGGCGTTCGACACGACGGGGTTCGAGCAGGCGGACAGCGGCCGGTACCTGCCGATCTCCGAGCACGGCCTGATCGGCGACCTCCGGACGACCGCCCTGGTCGGCACGAACGGCACCATCGACTGGTACTGCTGTCCGCGCTTCGATGCACCCAGCGTGTTCGGGGCCATCCTCGACGCGGACCGGGGTGGATCGTTCGAGCTGGCCGCGGACGTCCCGACCCGCACCCGGCAGTTCTACTTCCCCGACACGAACGTGCTGATCACGCGCTTCTTCGCCGCGGACGGCGTGGCGGAGATCCAGGACTTCATGCCCGTGGCCGAGGGGTCGCCCGAGGCCGCCCGGCACCGGCTGATCCGGCGGCTCATCTGCGTCCGGGGAATCCTCCCGTTCCGGGCGCGGATCGCCCCGCGTTTCGGCTACGGCGCCGAGGCGCACACCGTGTCCCTCGAAGGCCACGTCGCGGTGTTCCGCTCCCCGTCGCTCACGCTCGCGCTGACCGCCACCGCGCCGCTGGAGACCGACGGCCTGGACGTGTGGTCGCACTTCAAGCTCCTGGAGGGCGACTCCGTCGTGTTCGCCCTCGACCAGATCGGCGACGACGTCCCGGCCCGGTCGTGTCCGCGCGCCGAGGCGGAGGAACAGTTCGAGGCGACCGTCCGGTTCTGGCGCCACTGGCTGGCCGGGTCGCGCTACCAGGGGCGGTGGCGGGAGATGGTGCACCGCTCCGCCCTGCTGCTCAAGCTGCTCACCTACGCGCCGACCGGCGCGATCGTCGCCGCACCCACCACCAGCCTGCCCGAGCAGGTCGGCGGCGAGCGCAACTGGGACTACCGGTACATGTGGGTCCGCGACGCCGCCTTCTGCGTCTACGCCATGCTGCGCCTCGGGTTCACCTCGGAGGCCGAGGCGTTCATGGGCTTCCTCTTCGAGCGCATGCGCGACACCGCCGCGAACGGCCCGTTGCAGATCATGTACGGCATCGACGGTCGCACCGAGCTGCCCGAGTACGCGCTGCCGCACCTGGAGGGCCACCTGGGCTCCGCACCCGTCCGGGTCGGCAACGCCGCCACCGGCCAGCTCCAGCTGGACATCTACGGAGCCATGATCGACTCCATCTACCTGTACGACAAGTGGGGGCAGCCGATCAGCAGCGCCGGCTGGGAGGACGTCGGCATGGTGGCGGACTGGCTCTGCGAGAACTGGGACCAGCCCGACGAGGGCATCTGGGAGACCCGCGGCGGCCGCAGGAACTACGTGTACTCGCGGCTGATGTGCTGGGTGGCGCTGGAGCGGGCGATCCGGATGGCGAACCGCCGCGGCCTGCCGGCCGACCTGCCCCGCTGGCGGCAGACCCGGGACGCGATCTACCACCAGATCATGCGGCGCGGCTGGTCGAGCGAGCTGGGCGCGTTCGTCCAGTCCCTGGACGACGGCGAACTGGACGCCTCGCTGCTGATGATGCCGATGGCCAAGTTCATCTCGCCCACCGACCCCAAGTGGCTCTCCACCCTGGACGCGCTCACCAAGGGCCTGGTCTCCGACTCCCTGGTCTACCGCTACAACCCGGCCACCAGCCCGGACGGCCTGAGCGGCTCCGAGGGCACCTTCTCGATCTGCTCCTTCTGGTACGTCGAGGCACTGGCCCGCGCCGGCCGCCTGGAGGAGGCCCGGCTCGCCTTCGAGAAGATGCTCACCTACGCCAACCACCTCGGGCTGTTCGCCGAGGAGATCGGCCCGACCGGCGAGCAACTCGGCAACTTCCCGCAGGCCTTCACCCACCTCTCGCTGATCAGCGCGGCCTTCAATCTCGACCGCGCGCTGGGCTGAGATCGCGTCAATTCGGCTGAATCCAGCCCCTGTTCGGCTCCCGTCCGACTCCTGTCCGGTGCGCGCACCGGTGCTTTCCCCGAGGAACAAGCAGGTCGCGGATGAGCTGAGGTGAATGGCGATATCTCGTCGGCCCACATCCGTTGACGGCCCCAGGCGGCACTGCAATGCTCATGACCAAACCTGCGCAACATCTGAGCAGTGCCATCACCCTGTCATCACGGAAAGGGCCCAACCCTCATGCGCCGTACCGCTGTTGTCATGATGACCACGCTGCTGGCCTCCGCCGCGGCACTCACCGTCCCCGCCGCCGCCCAGGCCGCATCCGCCGCCGCGCGCCAGGCCGCGCCCGCCACCGCTCAGGCAGAGCAGGCGAGTTCGAGTGCGGCGCTGGCCGGCGGGTGTAACGCCATCGCCGCCGGCGGCGGCCAGGTCATCGGAACCTGTTCGGGCATCAGCCCCCTGCAGATCTGGCGCGTGCAGGCGCAGTGCCAGTACTACGTCAACAACACCGGCCCGTACATGCGCATGGCGATCGGCGGAGCCGTCGTCGGGAGCGGGATGAGCACCGCCATGTGCAACTTCGGCGACACCATCATGTTCCCGCAGGTCGTCTTCCTCGGGACGGTGCCGCCGCCCGTGGCCGGGCCGCAGGGCCAGATCAGCGGCTACGCGAGCAAGTGCATCGACGTCCAGGGCGCCGAGAACAAGAACGGCACCCCGGTCCAGATCTACGACTGCAACGGCACGAACGCCCAGAAGTGGACCGTCGGCGTGGACGGGACGCTGCGCGCCCTCGGCAAGTGCATGGACGTGCAGGGCGGCAACACCGCCAACCACACCATGGTCCAGCTCTACGACTGCAACGGCAGCGGCGCCCAGCAGTGGAAGGCCCAGTCCGACGGCTCGCTGCTCAACCCGCAGTCCGGCCGCTGCCTGGACGACCTGGGCTTCGCCACCAACAACGGCAACCAGCTCGGCATCTGGGACTGCAACGGCGCCGACAACCAGAAGTGGAACCTCCCGCACTGATCCCCCCGCCCCCTCGGCCCGGCCGTGATCTCCCCCACGGCCGGCCCGACAGGGCCCCTCGAATCCCACCTCCGGAGCCACGGGGTCCGGTGGTGGGATTGCCGCCGGCAGCCCCGCTGCAGCCCGCAGAGGGGAAAACGGGTCCGGACCCCCCCCGACAGGGGCCGCGCAAGGGGTCCCACT
>NZ_JBHWIR010000367.1:0-3236 GCF_042731835.1 Kitasatospora sp. NPDC059817
CACCACCCCGCCGCCGTGGGCGCGGCCGGCGCCGCCCCCGGCGACCTGACGGCGGCGCGGGGCCCGGTGCAGAACCAGCCCGGCGACGCGAGGAAGTCCACGGGGCTGCCGGTCACCGCCGGCGGACCGGCTCGCCGGCGGACCCCGCGCGGGCCGCCGGCCCGGGCGCGCCCGACACGTCCGACACGCCCGACACGCCCGAGGGACCGACCACCGCCCGCACGAGAGAGAACCCCAGATGAGCGCAGCAACCCCGGCGGTGCCGGGCCGCACCGCCCCGAAGGCCGCCACCGCACGACGGACGCCGTCCCGCAACCGCGCGGCCCTCGGCTTCCTGGCCCCCTTCGGCCTGCTGTTCACCGTCCTGTTCCTGCTGCCCATCGGGTACGCGCTCTGGCAGAGCCTGTACCGCGTGGAGCGCTCCGGCCTGGGCTTCGGCCCGGCCAGAACGGTCTTCGCGGGGCTCGACAACTACACCGCCGCCCTGGGCGACGGCTCGTTCCTCGCGGGCGTCGGCCGGGTGCTGCTCTTCGGCGTGGTCCAGGTCCCGGTGATGCTCGGACTGGCCCTCGGCCTCGCCCTGCTGATCGACGCCAAGGGCACCCGGCTGCGGAAGTTCTTCCGGCTCGCCTACTTCCTGCCGTACGCGATCCCGGGCGTCGTGGCCACCATCCTCTGGGCGTTCCTCTACCTGCCCGGCACCAGCCCGCTCGTCGCCGGGCTGAGGGACATCGGCATCGACGCCGACTTCCTCTCCTCCGGCACCGTCCTGTGGTCGATGGCCAACATCGTCACCTGGACCTGGACCGGCTACAACATGCTGGTCATCCTCTCCGCCCTCCAGGCCATCCCCAGCGAGCTCTACGAGGCCGCCGACCTCGACGGCGCCGGCCCCTGGCGGACCGCCTGGCACATCAAGATCCCGCTGGTGGCCCCCGCCCTGGTGCTGACCGGGATCTTCTCCATCATCGGCACCCTCCAGCTCTTCACCGAGCCGATGGTCCTGCATTCGCTGGCCTCGACCGTCTCCGCCGACTACACGCCCAACATGGCGGCGTACAACGCGGCGTTCGGCACCAACGACTACGGCAAGGCGGCGGCCATCGCCGTCCTGCTGGCCCTGGCCACCTGCGTCCTGTCCATCACCTTCCTGCGCCTCTCGGTGCGCATCACCGGAAACCGGGTGACCGCATGAGCACCGCCGACCTCCGCCGCCGCCCCGAGACCGCCCGCCCGGCGCGCCGCCGCCCCGCCGGGCCCGCCCACCCGGGTGCCCCCGGCCGCCGGCCGCGCCCCAACGTCCTCGGCACGGCCGTCCTGTTCGTGCTCTCCGCCTACTTCCTGCTGCCCGCCTGGTGGCTGCTGGTGGCCTCCACCAAGAGCAGCAGCGACCTGTTCGGCAGCGGCGGGTTCTGGTTCTCCACCCTCCACCTCGGCGACAACCTGCACGACCTGGCCACCGCCAACAACGGGCTCTACTTCCGCTGGCTCCTCAACACCGTGCTGTACGCGGGCGTCGGCGCCGCGGCCGCCACCCTGCTCGCGGCGATGGCCGGCTACGCGCTCACCAAGTACCGGTTCCGGGGCCGCGAGGCGGTGTTCAACACGATCCTCGCCGCGGTGCTCGTCCCCGCGCCGCTCCTCGCCCTGCCGGTCTACCTGCTGCTGTCCAAGGCCCATCTGGTCAACACCGTCTGGGCGGTCCTGCTGCCGAGCATGGTCAGCCCGTTCGGCGTCTACCTCAGCCGGATCTACGCCGCCGCGTCCGTCCCGGACGAGATCCTGGAGGCCGCCCGGATGGACGGCGCGGGGGAGTTCCGGATCTTCTTCACGGTGGTCCTGCGGATCTTCTCGCCGGCGCTGGTGACCATCTTCCTGTTCCAGTTCACCACCATCTGGAACAACTTCTTCCTGCCGCTGGTCACGCTCTCCGACCAGAAGCTCTGGCCGGTCAACCTCGGCCTCTACTACTGGAACGGCCTGCGGGACCACACCCCGTACAACCTGGTCGTCACGGGCTCGCTGGTCTCGGTCGTCCCGCTGGTCGTGGCCTTCCTGCTGCTGCAGCGGTTCTGGCGCACCGACCTGACGGCGGGCGGCGTCAAGGCCTGAGGCGGAGCCGCCGGGCCTGAACCGGGGCCTCGGGGCGTGGCCGGTGGATCAGGCCGCGCCCCGGGGCCCGTCGGCGGTCAGGCCCGCCGGACCCGGACGCCGCAGCCGGTGACGGCCCGCTGCTGCGCGTCCGTCAGGCCGTCGTCCGTCACCAGGTCGTGGACGTCGGAGAGCGGGCAGATCCGGGCGAAGGTGACCTTGCCGACCTTGGTGCTGTCGGCCAGCACGACCGAGCGCGCGCTGCTGCGCAGGAACGCCCGGTCGGTCTGGGCCTCCATCTCGTCGTGCGTGGTGCAGCCCTCCTGCGCCGTCAGGCCGTCCACCCCGATGAAGGAGATGTCCAGGTGGTACTGCGAGAGCATCCGGTCGGCGGCCGGACCGACCAGTTCGTAGCTGGCCGTGCGGGCGATGCCGCCGATCACCACGAGGCGCACCTCGGGGCGGACGATCAGGTCGGCGGCGATGTTCACCGCGTTGGTCACGACGGTGATGCCGGTGCGCTCGGCGAGCACCCGGGCGAGCTCGCTGGTGGTGGTGCCGCCGCTGAGGCCCACCACCGCCCCCTCCGGCACGAGCTCGGCCGCCGCCAGGGCGATCCGGCGCTTCTCCTCCCGCTGCTTCTCGCCGCGGTGGCGCAGCGGCAGTTCGAGGTTGACCGAGCCGGTCACCGCGCCGCCCCGGGTGCGGTGCAGCAGTCCCTGTTCGTGGAGCTCCTGGAGATCGCGGCGCACGGTCGCGGTCGAGACGTCCAGGAGTTCGGCGAGCGCGTGCACATCGGCGCTCCCCGCTTCGGTGACGTGCGAGAGGATCCGGGTGGCGCGATCAGCTTTGAGCATGACGCGATTCTAGCCCGGCCGGGAGCCAAACCCCTGGGTGGCGCCGGGTCGGACTGATTTCGGCGAACAGGTCGCAGGTCTGGTCGTCCGCTCGAATCTGACTATCATGGCTATGAAACAAGCAACTTCACTCAGTTCTGCGGCTGCCCGGAGCAGCGCCGGAGGTGACCGCGTGACAGCGGACCGCATGTCCCTGGCCGGCGCCCGGCTGGTCCTGCCCGGCGGCGTCGTCGAGGGCGGCCGCCTGGCCGTCGAGGGCGACCGGATCGCCGGCCTCGGGGGCGAGAG
>NZ_JBHWIR010000368.1:0-3223 GCF_042731835.1 Kitasatospora sp. NPDC059817
GGCGCGGGCCGTCCGGGCGCAGGCTGCCAGGTCAGCCGCGTTGCACGGTGAACTGGTCCACGGCGGTGCCGTCCTCGGTGATCGAGCGCACCGCCATGCGGGCCGGCTTGCCGGCGGCGGCGGGCGTCACGTCGACCGCCACCAGGCAGTAGCCGGTGTAACGGACCCTGGACCAGGTGACCTTGACGGTCTGGTTGTGGCCGCTCGGATCGGCGACCACCATCGGGACGGGGGAGTCGTTCTTCGTCTCGTGCCCGAGGTAGGTGTCGGCGACGGGGAAGGAGTAGACCCCGCCGCCACCGCCGCCCGCGACGACGTACGTCGTGCCGTCCTTCAGCGGATTGACGGTGTCTCCGGAGGCGACCTTGCGGGTGGGCTTGCCGGAACGGATGGGGTCGGTCCGCTCGTAGACGTGGTTGTGGCCGCTGAGCACCAGGTCCACCTGGTACTTGTCGAACAGCGGGGCCCAGTCCTGCTGCGCGCCGAGTTCGGCCCCGTTGTCGTGGCAGGTGGAGTACGTGCACTGGTGCAGGTAGACGACGACGAAGTCGATGGTGGTGTCGGCGCGGAGCGCGGCGAGCCGGCTCTCCAGCCACTTCTTCTGCTTGCCCTTGGTGTAGTTCAGGTTGGCCGCGGTGTTGTAGCAGATGTCGTTGCCGTCGAGGCTGATCAGGCCGACGTTCTGGCAGCGCCAGGAGTAGATGCCGGTGGACTGGGCCCAGGCGTTGTCGGGCATCGTGAACCGGGCGCGGACGCCCCCGTAGCCGTCGGCGCCGTACCAGGCCTCCATCTCGTGGTTGCCGATCGCCATCATCCACGGGGTCCGGGAGGCGACGGGGTCGTTCTGCACGAAGAAGGAGTCCCACAGGCGGGCGTCGTAGGGGTCGCTGGTCTTGCCGCTGCCGCCGCTGTTGGCGTACGAGAGGTCGCCCATGTGGAGGTGGAAGGCGGGGTCGAGGCCGGCGATCAGGTTGGCGGTGGCGGCCGCGTTGTACCCGATGCCCTGGTCGCCGAAGGCCGTGAAGGTGAACCCGGCGCCGCGGCCGGGGGCGGGCGCGGTGCGGAAGCTCGCCACGTCGCCGAGCCGGGCGCGCTGCCCCGCGGGGTCGTAGCCCTGGTGGCCGACGACGTAGTAGTACGTGGTGTCGGGGATCAGCTGGTCGACCTGCGCGTGCAGGTAGTACTGGGTGACGGTGGTGGGCTTGACCAGGGGCTGGTCCTCGACCGGGTGCTGCCAGGACAGCTTGCTGACCAGGGTGCGGACCTCGGCGGCGATCGGGGAGCCGAAGTCGCCGGGCTGGAGGCCGATCCGGACGAAGGGGGCGGTCACCGCGCCCGGCACCTGCCAGGAGACGACGACCTGTTGGGAGGGATCGGCCCCGAAGGCCAGGTGCCGGCCGAAGGGGCGCAGCGCGGACCCGGCGGTCTGGTCGCTGCGGGGCGAGGGGAGGGTCGGGGTGTCGAGGGCGGTCGGACGGGGGGCGGCCTGGGCGGCGCCGGGCAGCAGGAGGCTGCCCGCGGCGAAGGCGGCACCGCCCGCCGCGCTCACTCGCAGGAGGTCGCGCCGGGAGTGCCGTGAGGTCTCGGACATGACATTAAGTTAGGAAACATCACTAACCTTTGACAAGAGGGCGGACGCGAACGGATTCGGCTGCGCCATACGCCAGTTGGGGGTGCCAGGACATCGAGGCGACGGTGCCCGGACATCGAGGCGGGGCGCTCCCGGCCTCGGGAGCACCCCCGCCTGCTCGGCCGCAGCCCAGCGGGAGGGACTTGAACGCGCGGGCCGATGTCCGGATTACCCACCGGGCCGTCCGTATCGCCCCTCGGCCCGGCCCGGTCCCCACACCTACGGTCGAGGCCATGAACGAACCCCTCAGCCCCGACGACCTCGCCGCCTACCATGAGAACGGCTTCCTCCTCGTCAAGAACCTGATCAGCCGACAGGAGGCGGCGGCGATGCGGGAGGAGTGCCACGCCCTGGCCGCCCGCCTCGACTCCGACGCCGACCCGACCTGGGCCAGCGCGCGCACCGTCGCGGGTGCGTCCGCCGGGCGCACGGCCCTCAAGCACGCCCACGACGCGCAGTTCCACTCGGCGGCCTTCGCCCGGCTGCTGGTCGACCCCAGGTTCACGGACGTCGCGGCCGCACTGCTCGGCGGGCCCAACCTCCAGTTGCACCACACGAAGATGTTCATCAAGCCTCCGGAGACCGGCTCCCCCTTCCCCCTGCACCAGGACCACCCGTTCTTCCCGCACGCCCGGCACACCGTCGCGGCCGCGGTCTTCCACTTCGACGACGCCCCGGAGGAGAAGGGCTGCATCAGGGCCGTCCCCGGCAGCCACCAGCAGGGCCCGCTGCCGCACGTCGAGGACGGCAGCTGGCACCTGCCGCCCGACACCTGGCGGCTCCAGGACGCCCGGCCGTGCCCGGCGGAGGCCGGCGACGTCCTGTTCTTCGGCTACCTCACCGTGCACGGTTCGGGGCTGAACACCTCCGACCAGGCCCGCACCACCTGGCTGGTACAGTTCCGGGACCCTGCGGACCGACCCACCACGGATGATCACACCTGGTCCCTCGGTCAGGGCATGATGTTGCGGGGCGTCGACCCCACCGCGCGCAGGACGGACGGGGCGGGCGAGCCGAGATGACCGAACTGGCCCGGGCGGGCGCCGCCCTGCCCCTGCTCAACTCCGTGCGGCTGGGCACCACCCTCGCCGGACGACGGGTCGAGTTCGTGGACTGGGGGTTCTACCCGCCCGAGCCATGGCGCAACTACTGGCACAGCCACTCCTACTTCGAGTTCTGCTACGCCTACGCCGGGCGCGGGACGTTCCGGATCGGCGCGCTGGAGCACCCGGTCGGAGCCGGCGAGCTGTTCCTGGCCCGCCCCGGCGAGGTCCACGAGATCACCACCGACGCCCGGGACCCGCTCGGCATCGTCTTCTGGTCCTGGACGATGGTCCCCGAACGCGGTCCGCGCGGGGCCGCCGGGCCCGGCTCCCCGGAGACCGCCGCCCTGCTCGACGCCCTCGCGGCCGGCCCGCGCCGGGTCGTCCCGGCCGCCGGAACCCCGCTTCCCCGGCTGTTGGCGACACTCGCCGAAGAGGCTGCGGCTCCGGGGCCGGCCAGCCCCGACCTGCTGGCCGCCCTCGGCCCCGCGCTGGTCCTCACCTGCGCCCGCGTCGTCGCCGACCTGCCCGCCGCCGCGCGCCCGACGCC
>NZ_JBHWIR010000369.1:0-751 GCF_042731835.1 Kitasatospora sp. NPDC059817
GAGGCCCAGGAGTTCTTCGGGCGCCCGGTGATCGGCCTGGAGCTGATCGACCCGCGCTACTACCACCTGGACACCGCGCTGGCCGTGCTGGACGGTGACGAGATCATGTACAACCCGGAGGCCTTCTCGGCCGGCAGCCGTGCCGTCCTGCGCCGGCTGTTCCCCGACGCCCTGCTGGTGGACGGTGCCGATGCGGCGGTGTTCGGCCTCAACGCCGTGAGCGACGGCCTGCACGTGGTGCTGCCGGAGGCGGCCGTCGGCCTGGCCGCGCGGCTGCGCGAGCGCGGATTCCGGCCGATCGGGATGGACCTCAGCGAGCTGCTCAAGGGCGGTGGCAGCGTGAAGTGCTGCACCCTGGAGATCCGCGCGGCGGCCTGAACGGCAGCCTCGACGGGCGGCCTGAGCGGGCGGCAGTGATCACCGGTGCTCGGTTGTAGATCCGCCGTTGAACGCCCCCGGCCAGACTGGTGCCACACCACGACGGAAGCCCTTCCCCACCAGGGAAGCGAGCCAAGGGAGCACCAGAGATGACGCAGCGTCCGGCCACCGCCCCCATCCGCCTCCGCCTGTTCACGGTCGGTCTCGGGGTGGCCGTCGCCCTGGGTGCCGGTCTCTCCGCCACGGCCGCCGTGGCGGAGACGGCCGGCACCGGGACGGCGACGGTGGTGAGCGGCGGCGCGCCGCCCCCCCCCCCCCCCCCCCCCCCCCCCCCCCCCCCCCCCCCCCACCCCCCCCCCCCGCCCCCGCGACC
>NZ_JBHWIR010000369.1:761-3218 GCF_042731835.1 Kitasatospora sp. NPDC059817
CGCTCGTGCGGTGCGTGGGGGGGGGGGCGGGGGGGGGGGGGCGGGCGGGCGCGCGCCCCCGCGCGGGCCGGGGGGCCGCGCCCCCCCGCCCCCCCCCCGGGACGGCGACGGTGGTGAGCGGCGGCGCGACGCCGACGCCCACCCCCGCCCAGCCCAGCCCCACCGGCACCGTCCACGGCAGCACCGGCGACTGGAACAGCACCGGCTCCTGACTACACCGGTTCCAGACCGCACCGGCTCCTGGCCTCACTGGCTCCGGACCGCACCGGAACAGCGGCAGGATCGATTCTTCAGTAGCTGGTCATCAGCTCGTCAGCGGCCCGGCCCGCAGCTCGTCACCGGAGCGCCCGCCGCCCCCCGGCCACCGCCCCGACGCCCATCCGAGACGGACGGAGCCGCCGGCGTCGACGGAGCCGAAGCGGCCGAAGAGCCCGAAGAGCCCGAAGAGCCCGAAGCAGCCGTAGCGGCCGAAGGGTTCGAACCCTCCCCCCGGGGCCGCCGCCCCGCCACCGCCGCCGCCTCCGGCAGCCCCAGCCGGACGAAGATCCGGTGCGCCTCCCGCAGCCGGCCCCACGCCGCGGCCTCCCGCCCGAGGTCCGCCAGCGTCCGGCCCAGCACCACCAGCGCGTGGCCCTGGTCCCGCTCGGCCCCCAGTTCCTCGCACAGCGTCAGCGCCTGCCCGGCGTGCTCCAGCGCCTCGTCCGTCCGGCCCAGCGAGCGCAGACTGTCCGCCATCCGGTAGCGGGCGTGCGCGGCCCGGGCCCGCAGCCCGGCCGCCGAGGCCACCGCCAGGCACTCGCCGAACCAGGTGACGGCCTCCTCGTGCTGCCCCAGCCCGTGCAGTGCCAGCCCCAGTACGTACAGCGTGTACGCCCGGCCGGGATCGTCGTGCCGGGTCCGCAGCTCGGCGAGCGCCTCGTGGCAGATCGGTACGGCCTCGGCGGCCCGCCCGCTGCGCACCCGGGCCAGCGCGGCGTTCACCGTCGTCACCAGCGCCCCGGAGCGGTGGCCGAGTTCGCGGGCCAGCAGCAGTGCCTCGTCGTAGTGCCCGACGGCCTCGTCGTAGCGGCTGAGGAACTGGCAGACCAGGCCGAGGTCGTTCAGCGCCTGGCGCAGGATCACCGTGTCGCCCGCCGAGCGGGAGGCGGCCACCGCCAGCCGGGAGGCCGCCTCGGCCTCCTCCAGACGAGTGGCGGCCAGGGCGACGTTGCCGCGGAGGAAGTGCGCCCGACCAGCTGCCCGGTGGTCGGTGTGGTGGTCCGCGGCGGTGGCCAGGGCCTCCGCTGTACTGGCGAGCTGGCGGCTGGGCGGGGCGAGGACGAACGGCGTGAGCGCGATCAGCAGGTCGATCGCGGCGCGCAACGCATCCGGTGCCGCGCCGCCGTCGGCCGGGGCCGGCGCGGTGTCGTCCGCGACGGTCCAGCACGCCACCTGGGCGGCGAGCGCGATCGCCCCGGAACCCTCCGCCTCGGCCCAGGCCCGGGCGCCGTCCGGGCCGCCGAGGTCCACGCCCGCGCTGCGGGCCGGCCCGAGCGCACCGGCGGCCGGATCTCCCGGGACGGCGTGCTGGAAGGCCGCGCACGCGGTGGCCAGCAGGTGGTCCAGCAGCCGGTCACGGGCCTCCACGGCCGCGCCCGGGTGGTCCGGGCGCCGCCGGGCGAAGGCGCGCAGCAGGTCGTGGTAGCGGTAGCGGCCGGGGAACGGCGACTCCATCATCGCCACGTCCACCAGGGACTCCAGCAGGTCCTCGGCGTCGTACTCGTCCAGGTCCAGCAGGGCGGCCGCAGCGGGCAGCCCGATGTCGGGGCCGTCCACCGAGGCGGCCAGCCGGAACGCCCGGGCCTGGGCGGGCGTCAACTGGCGGTAGCTCAGTTCGAAGGCGGCCTCCACCGCCAGGTCGCCGATGCGCAGCTCGTCGATCCGCCGCCGTTCGACCGCCAGCCGGCGGCCCAGCGTCTGGACCGTCCAGCTCGGCCGGGCGGCCAGCCGGGCCGCCACGATCCGCACCGCGAGCGGCAGGTGGCCGCAGACCAGCAGCAGCTCCCGGGCGGCCTCCGGCTCGGCGGCCAGCCGCTCGGCGCCGATCGTGCGGCCCAGCAGTTCGAGTGCCTCCGCCGGCTCGAACACGCCGAGGTCGGCCTGGACGGACGAGGGCAGGCCCGAGAGGCGGGTACGGCTGGTGGTGAGCACGGCGCAGCCGACCGCGCCCGGCAGCAGGGGCCTGATCTGCGCGGTGTCGTGGACGTTGTCGAGCACCAGCAGCAGCCGCCGGCCGTCGACCACCGAGCGGAACAGCGCCGAGCGGGCGTCCAGCCCCTCGGGCACCCCGTCGGGGCGCCCCCCCAACCCCCCCCCAAAACTGGCGATCCCCCCCGACGGGGCGGGCGGGGGGGTGGCGGCGCCCCCCCCGGCGACGTAGATCATCCCGCCCGGGGGGTCGGACCCGGCCCGGAGGGC
>NZ_JBHWIR010000370.1:0-3189 GCF_042731835.1 Kitasatospora sp. NPDC059817
CGCCGTACCCCCTCTTCCTCGGCGGCCGCGACGGACCACCACCCACTCGTGAGACGGACCACCACCACCCACTCGTGGGGGAGCAACAGCCGTGACCAGTGGGCAGGACGCCGAGAACGGGCCGACCGCGAAGGGGGGCCGGGCCCGTCCGGCGCAACCGGAAATCCCACGTCCACGGCCTCCCGTCAGCTGGTTCTCCGGCACCGAGTCTGCCCGCCTCGTCTCGCGGCGCGCCAGTGATCCCGCCATGTGCGGATCGTGAAGTTCTCACACTCCCGCCCGATGGGATCCCGGGTTGCCGGGTCGGCCGTTCCAGGAGACGAACTTGTTCGTTACGAACATGTTCGTTACCGTGGAGGAGCGGGCGGCGAACCCACGCCGACCGACACGGCCCGACACCGACCCAAGGAGTGGCCATGACCGTCCAGCACGTTCCCGTCGCCGTCATCGGAGCCGGGCTCGGGGGCCTCGTGCTCACCCGGGTCCTGCACGTCCACGGCATCCGGGCCGCCGTCTTCGACCTGGAGCCCTCGCCCGAGGCCCGCACCCAGGGCGGCCTGCTCGACATCCACGACGACTCCGGCCAGCAGGCCCTGCGCGACGCCGGGCTGCACGACCGGTTCCTGGCCCTGGTCCACGCGGGCGGCGAGGCCCTGCGGGTGGTGGGGCCGGACGGCGCCGTCCGGCTGGAGCAGGAGGACGACGGCACCGGCGGCCGCCCCGAGGTCGACCGGGGCCGCCTGCGCGACCTGCTGCTGGACTCCCTGCCCGCCGGCACCGTGCGCTGGGGCCGGAAGGTGGTCCGCGCCCACGCGCTGGGCGACGGCCGCCACCAGGTCGCCTTCGCCGACGGCACGGCCGTCACCACGGACCTGCTGGTCGGGGCGGACGGCGCGTGGTCCCGGATCCGGCCGCTGCTGTCCGACGCCCGGCCCGCCTACACCGGGATCTCCTTCGTCGAGGCCGACCTGCACGACGCGGACACCCGGCACCCCGAGGCGGCCGCCCTGGTCGGCGGCGGGTTCTTTCTCTCCGTGGCCGAGGGTCGCGGCTTCCTCGCCCACCGCGAGGGCGACGGCAGCATCCACGTCTACACCGCCGTCCGGGCCGGCGAGGACTGGCTGGACGGCATCGACACCACCGCCCCCGACACCGCCAAGGCGACCGTGCTGGCCGGCTTCGACGGCTGGGCCGACGGCCTGCGGGCCCTGCTCGCCGACGCCGACGGCGGCCTCGTCCCGCGCCGGATCCACGCCCTGCCCGTCGGCCACCGCTGGGACCGCACCCCCGGCGTCACCCTGCTCGGCGACGCCGCCCACCTGATGTCCCCGTTCGCCGGCGAGGGCGCCAACCTCGCCATGCTCGACGGCGCCGAACTCGGCAAGGCCCTCGCCCACCACCCCGGCGACCCCGAGGCCGCCCTGACCACCTACGAGCGCGCCCTCTTCCCGCGCAGCGAGGCCTCGGCCGCCGCCTCCGCCGCCGGCCTGGAGCTGATGTTCGGCCCCGACGGCCTCCAGGGCCTGCTCGACCAGTTCACCACCCCGGACCAGCCCGCCCCGGACCAGCCCGCCCCGGCGGGCACACCCTCGGCGAACTAGTTCGTCACGAACACGGTCGCTAGGCTGGCCGGCATGACGAGCCCCCCCTCCCGACCCCGCAGCCGCCGCGAGCGGCCGGCGAAGCCCGCGCTGAGCCACGAGGCGATCGTCGCCGCCGCCGTACGGGTGCTGGAGGCGGAGGGCCTGCCACGGGTGACCATGCGGCGGCTGGCCCAGGAGCTGGACACCGGGCCGGCCTCGCTGTACGTGTACGTGGCCAACGCCGCGGAACTGCACGCCGCGATCCTGGAGGAGTTCCTCGGGGAGGTGGACCTGAGCCCGGTGACGGCGGCCGGGGACTGGCGCGAGCGGTTGGCCGCCGTCCTCGACTCCTGCACCGGGGTGCTGTTCCGGCACCCGGCGCTCGCCCACGCCGCACTGGTGGCGAGGCCGTCCGGGCCGCACTACCTGGCCCTGGTGGAGGCGGTCCTGGCACTGCTGCACGAGGGCGGCGTGCCGGACGGGCAGGCGGCCTGGGGCGTGGACGTGCTGCTCCAGGTGGCCACTGCCACCGCCGCCGAGCAGTCCGCCCGGCAGGGCGAGCAGGCGGAGCTGGAACACGGCGCGCTCACCGACGCGCTCCGCGCGGCGCCCGCCGCCACCTACCCGAGGATCGCCGCACTCGGGGACGACCTGGTGTCCGGGGCGCCGGAGGACCGGCTGTCCTGGATGTTCCGGGTGGTCGTCAACGGCACGCGCACAACGCCCCGACCCGCCTGAGCCCAGGCGCCGAGCGCAGGCCGGTCCGGGCTCAGGCGCCCGCCGCGGCCGCCTCGGCGAGGGCGTCCAGGACCGGGCGGATCAGCGGGTGCCCGTCGGCGCCGGCCCGGACGGCGGCGAAGACCCGGCGGGTGGCGAGTTCGCTGTCCACCGGCCGGACGGCGATCCGGCCGAGGTCGACGCCGCGCAGCGCCGAGCGCGGCACGAGGGCGACGCCGGCGCCCGCCGAGGCGAGGGCGACGACGGCCCGGAAGTCGTCGGAGGAGTGCACCAGGCGCGGCTGGAAGCCGGCGTGCTCGCAGGCCAGCAGGACGACGTCGTGGCAGGGGTTGCCGGGGTAGGGGCCGATCCACCGCTCGTCGGCGAGGGCCGCGACGGCGAGCGGACCGCCGTCGGCGGCCAGCGGGTGGCCGAGCGGCAGCACCGCCTCGAACGGCTCGGCGTACAGCGGGACGCGGGTGAGCCGGGCGTCGTCGGCGCGCGGGGCGCCGCGGTACTCGACGGCCACCGCGAGGTCGGCCCGGCCGTCGAGGACCATCGGCAGGCTGGCGTCGCCCTCCGCGTCCAGCACCTTGAGCCGCACCCCGGGCGCCTGCGCGGCCAGCAGCCCGATCGCCGGGGCGAGGACGAGCGCGATGCCGGTGGCGAAGGAGGCGACGGTGACCTCGCCGGAGACGCCCGCGCTGTAGGCGGCGAGGTCGGCCTCGGCGCGCTCCAGCTGGGCGAGCACGGCGTCGGCGTGGCCGAGCAGGATCTCCCCGGCGGCGGTCAGCCGCACCCCGCGGCCCTCGCGGGCGAGCAGGTGGTGGCCGGTCTCCTGTTCCAGGGCGGCCAGCTGCTGGGAGACGGCGGAAGGGGTCAGGTAGAG
>NZ_JBHWIR010000371.1:0-3156 GCF_042731835.1 Kitasatospora sp. NPDC059817
GGCATCAGGACGGTGTCGACGATGTAGACGGTGGCGTTGGCGGTCTGGATGTCGCCGCACAGCACCTTGGCGGCGGAGTTGACGGTGAAGTCCGGGGCGGCGCCGGTCACGGTGAGGTCGTCGGCGGCCAGGGTCTTGTGCCCGCCGGCGAGTGCCGCGGGAGCCAGGCGCTGGGGGACGACGTGGTAGGTGAGGATCTTGGTGAGCTTGTCCTTGTCGGCGAGGACGGCGTCGAGGTCCTTCTTCGGGAGCTTGGCGAAGGCGTCGTTGGTGGGGGCGAAGACGGTGATGTTCTTCGCGGAGTTGAGGGTGTCCACCAGGCCGGCCTGCTTGACGGCGGTGACGAGGGTGGACAGCAGCGGGTTGTTGGAGGCGGCGGTGGCGACCGGGTCCTTGGCCATGCCGGTGAAGCTGCCCGCCCCGTCCTTGGGGACGGCCGCGCACGCGGTGCCGAACGGCTGCCCGGCCGTCACCTGCTCGGCGGCCTGGGCACCGGAAGCCTGGGCACTGGACGGCTGGGGTGCGGCGGCCGCGGTGGTGCTCTTGGCCGTGTCCGAGGACTTCGCGTCGCCGCCGCCGCTGCTGCTGCACGCGCTCAGGGAGGCGGCCAGCAGGCCGGCGGCGAGGACGGCGGCGAAGGGCTTGCGGACCAGGACGGTCGTGTTCATGGACGGATTCTCCTGTCAAGGGGCATCGGGCGGATCCCGGATGCCGAAGGGGTGGGGAGGTCGTGGGGTGGGGTCAGGTGACGGTGACGACGACGCTGTGCCAGCCCGTCGCGCCCGAGGGGTAGGGGGGTGTGCGGGTCTCGGGCTGGACGGCCCCGGTGGCGTCGGTGGCGCGGGCCTCGATGCGGTGGGTCCCGGGGGCGGCGCCGGTCCAGGCGTGGGTCCACTGGCGCCACAGGTCGGGCCCGGCGTCGGCGGCCAGTTCGGCCTGCCGCCAGGGCCCGCCGTCGACGCGCACCTCGACGGCGGCGATGCCGCGGTGGGTGGCCCAGGCGGTGCCGGCCACCGTCACGTCGCCGGGCGGCACGCGGGCGAACGGCGCGGGCACGTCGATCCGCGAGGCGGTGCGGACCTCGCCGGTGCGGTCCCAGCCGCGCCGCACCCAGTACGGGTCGCGGGCGGCGAAGGTGGTCACCTCCAGGTCGACGAGCCACTTGGTGGCCGAGGTGTAGCCGTAGAGGCCGGGCACCACCGTGCGGCAGGGGAAGCCGTGTTCGACGGGCAGCGCCTCGCCGTTCATCGCCACCGCGAGCAGCGCCCGGCGCCCGTCGAGGAGCGTCTCGACCGGGGTGCCGATCGTCATGCCGTCCTGCGAGCGGCCGACGAGCTGCTCGGCGCCGGAGCGGACGCCGGCGCGGCGCAGCAGGGCGGGCAGCGAGGCGCCGAGCCAGCGGGTGGTGCCCGCGTAGGGGCCGCCGACCTCGTTGGAGACGCAGGACAGGGTGTGGTCCAGCTCCTCCAGCCCGAGGGCGAGCAGGTCGTCGAAGCCGATCAGCAGTGGGCGGTCGACCAGGCCGTGCAGCCGCAGCGACCAGGCGCGCGGGTCGATGCGCGGCAGGGTCAGGGCGGTGTCGACGCGGTAGAAGTCGGCGGTGGGGGTGATGAACGGGGGCAGGCCGGGGACCGTGGCGCCGACGGCGCGCGGCAGTGGCGGCGCCGGGTGCAGCGGCGGCGGCAGGCGGACGGCGGCGCGGGCCGCGCTGACGTCGCCGCGTCGGTCGGACAGGACGCGTCCGGCCGTGCCGAGGGCGGCGGCTGCGCCGATCGTGGCGCCGGCCGCCAGGACGCGCCGCCGCTCGGGCCCGGCCGGCCGGACCGCGCCCGAGCGGCGGGAAGGGCCAAGGAAAGGGCCAAGGGAGAGGGTGGGGCCGGTCAGCCACCACAGCACGGCGACCGCGCCGCCCGCCGCGGCGGCGGAGGGCAGCAGGTCGGTGGGGACGGCCTGCGGGCGGGCCAGCGCGGCCCAGGCGCCGAGGCCGCCGAAGGCCGCGAACAGGGCGGCGGCCGCGCCGCGACGGCGTCCGGCCAGCACGCCGAGGGCCGCGGCCGCGAGGCCCATGACGGTGTAGATCCCGCCCAGCAGGACCGCCTTGTCGCCGGTGCCGAACCGCTGGACCGCCCACGCCTTGACGGCGGTGGGCGCGAGGTCGATCGCCGCCGAGCCGATCGCCACCACCGGTGAGGCCTGGGGGCGGGTGAACGCCGCCGCCGCCTCGCCGGCTCCCACGGCCGCGGCGGCGGCCGCCAGCCCGCACAGCGCCGCGACGGCCGGCCCGGCGGCACGGGGGCGTGCTCGGGGGAGGGCGCCCGGCGGGCTGCTGCTCGTCTCATCGGTCACGGTCCTCATTCGGCGGTCCGGCTCCACCGGATGGGTGCGAGTCCGGATACCCCCCGATCGGGTGAAATTGCTCTGGCCGGGTGACACCTCCCGGCCAGAGCCGGGGCCGCGCTGAGGCCGCCCAAGGGCACCCGGGGCGCCCCCGGGGGGTCGGCCCGGGCCCGTCCGGAGTGTTCAGCCGCGTCACGCGTAGCGGTGAATTCGCCGTCCACGGGCATCGCGCGGCAGGCCGTCACCCGCCCGGTGCCGAATCCGTGCACGGCACCGTCACCGTCACCGTCTCCGTCTCCGTCTCCTGACCCCGACCTGACCGACCTGGCCGACCTGACCGACCCGGCCTTCCGCCCGACCCGGTTCGGCCGCTCAGGTGAACGGGATCAGCAGGACCGGCGCCCCCGTGGGGTGAGCGGAGCCGGCCGAGGGCTCCACCGTGACGCCGATGCCGCGCGCACCGTCCAGGGGGCCGTCCAGCAGGAACGCGCCGTCGCCCCGGGGCATCAGCCCCGCCGGGCGCATCGCGGCGCCGTCGTCGAACCACAGCTCGTACGCCGTGCCGTCCGCCGGGGCGGGCAGGCCGGAGGCCAGGAGGACGGCCCGGCCCCGGCCGTGCGACCAGACCACCGCCCCGCTGCCGGTGCCGCCGGCCGCCGGGCCGCTCGCCCGACGGGCGTCGGGTGCCGCCAGCAGCCCGGTGACCTGGTCCTGGTGCCGCTGCAGCGCGGCGGCGAGGGCCCTGGCCCGGTTAGCCGCCCGGTGCTGCTGGACTGCCACGCCGCCGAGGGCCTCGTCCTCCGCCAGACATGCCGCCAG